>JBFHPI010000490.1:0-2316 GCA_041592855.1 Pseudomonas sp. | reverse complement strand
GTGTCCGGCGAAGCCGTCTATGTCGACGACCGCCTGGAGTTCCCCAACCAGTTGCACGTCTATGCGCGCCAGTCGGACCGTGCCCACGCGCGCATCCTCAGCATCGACACCCGCCCCTGCTACGAATTCCCGGGCGTGGCCATTGCCATCACCAAGGATGACGTGCCGGGCCAGCTGGATATCGGCCCGGTGGTGGCCGGTGACCCGCTGCTGGCCGATGGCAAGGTGGAATACGTCGGCCAGGTAGTACTGGCGGTGGCCGCCGACAGCCTGGAAACCGCGCGCAAGGCGGCCATGGCCGCCATCGTCGAGTACGAGGACCTGGAACCGGTACTGGATGTGGTCGAGGCCCTGCACAAGAAGCACTTCGTGCTGGACAGCCACACCCACCGCATCGGCGACTCGGCCAGCAGCCTGGCCGGCGCCAAGCATCGCCTCAAGGGCAGCCTGCATATCGGCGGCCAGGAGCACTTCTACCTGGAAACCCAGATTTCCTCGGTCATGCCCACCGAAGATGGTGGCATGCTGGTTTACACCTCGACGCAGAACGCCACCGAGGTGCAGAAGCTGGTGGCCGAGGTGCTCGGCGTGCCGATGCACAAGATCGTCATCGACATGCGTCGCATGGGCGGCGGCTTCGGCGGCAAGGAAACCCAGGCCGCCGGCCCGGCCTGCCTCTGCGCGGTGATCGCGCACCTCACCGGGCGGCCGACCAAGATGCGCCTGCCGCGCGTCGAAGACATGACCATGACCGGCAAGCGTCACCCCTTCTATGTCGAGTACGACGTCGGTTTCGATGACGACGGCCTGCTGCAGGGCATCGAGATGGACCTGGCCGGCAACTGCGGCTACTCGCCGGACCTGTCCGGCTCCATCGTCGACCGCGCCATGTTCCACTCGGACAATGCCTACTACCTGGGCAACGCCACCATCAACGGCCATCGCTGCAAGACCAACACCGCCTCGAACACCGCCTACCGCGGCTTCGGCGGCCCCCAGGGCATGCTCGCCATCGAAGAAGTGATGGACGCCGTGGCTCGCCACCTGGGCAAGGACCCGCTGCAGGTGCGCAAGACCAACTACTACGGCAAGACCGAGCGCAACGTCACCCACTATCACCAGACGGTGGAACACAACGTTATCCACGAGATGACCGCCGAGCTGGAAGAAAGCAGCGAGTACGCCAAGCGCCGTGAGGAAATCCGCGCCTTCAACGCCCAGAGCCCGGTATTGAAGAAAGGCCTGGCCCTGACCCCGGTGAAATTCGGCATCAGCTTTACCGCCACCTTCCTCAACCAGGCCGGCGCCCTGATCCACGTCTACACCGACGGCTCGATCCATCTGAACCATGGCGGCACCGAGATGGGCCAGGGGCTCAACACCAAGGTCGCGCAGATCGTCGCCGAGGTGTTCCAGGTGGATATCTCGCGCATCCAGATCACCGCCACCAACACCGACAAGGTGCCCAACACCTCGCCGACCGCAGCTTCCAGCGGCGCCGACCTCAACGGCAAGGCCGCGCAGAACGCCGCCGAGATCATCAAGCAGCGTCTGGTGGATTTCCTTGTGCGCGAATACCGGGTCACCCCGGAGGACGTGGAGTTCAAGGGCGGTCAGGTGCGCGTGCGCGACCTGCTGCTGAGCTTCGAGGAAGTGATCCAGAAGGCCTACTTCGGCCAGGTATCGCTCTCCAGCACCGGTTTCTACCGCACGCCGAAGATCTTCTACGACCGCGACAAGGCCGCCGGCCGGCCCTTCTACTACTACGCCTATGGCGCCGCCTGCGCCGAGGTGCTGGTGGACACCCTTACCGGCGAATACCGCATGCTGCGCACCGATATCCTGCATGACGTCGGCGCCTCGCTGAACCCGGCCATCGATATCGGCCAGGTGGAAGGGGCCTTCGTCCAGGGCATGGGCTGGCTGACCACCGAGGAACTGGTGTGGAACGCCAAGGGCAAGCTAGAGACCTGCGGCCCGGCCAGTTACAAGATCCCGGCCATTGCCGACATGCCCATCGACCTGCGCGTCAAGCTGGTGGAAAACCGCAAGAACCCGGAAGACACCGTGTTCCACTCCAAGGCCGTTGGCGAGCCGCCCTTTATGCTCGGCATCGCCGTGTGGTGTGCCCTCAAGGACGCCGTGGCCAGCCTGGCGGACTACCGGGTGCAGCCACAGATCGACGCGCCGGCCACGCCTGAGCGCGTGCTCTGGGGTGTGGAACAAATGAAGAAACTGCAGCAAAACGCCAAATCGGCCGCCGCTACAGAGATTGAACTGGCGTAACGCCAACCACCTTGGTGGATGTGCTGCGCG
>JBFHPI010000489.1:0-2320 GCA_041592855.1 Pseudomonas sp. | reverse complement strand
TCATCGGAAACGCATTGTCGCGCGGCAACCCTGCTGTTGAATACGTCCTCGACCGCGGTATCGCCTATACCTCCGGACCTCAGTGGCTGGCCGAGCATCTCCTTGATCAACGATGGACCCTTGCCGTGGCCGGTACCCACGGCAAGACGACTGCCTCAAGCATGCTGGCATGGATACTGGAATTTGCCGGTCTGAGCCCGGGCTTTCTGATTGGCGGGGTGCCACAGAACTTCGGCATCTCCGCGCGCCTGGGCGACACGCCGTTCTTCGTGGTGGAGGCCGACGAGTACGACAGCGCCTTCTTCGACAAGCGCAGCAAATTCGTGCACTACCGCCCGCGCACCGCCATCCTGAATAACCTGGAGTTCGATCACGCGGATATCTTCCCGGATCTGGCGGCCATCGAACGGCAGTTCCACCACCTGGTGCGCACCGTGCCGAGCGCAGGGCTGATCATTCATCCGGCCAGCGAAACGGCGCTCCAGCGGGTGATCGAGATGGGCTGCTGGACTCCCGTGCAGACCACCGGTGAAGGTGGCCAGTGGCAGGCGCGACTGCTCAGTGCCGATGGTTCGCAGTTCGAGGTGCTGTTCGACGGCAAGGTCGAAGGCGTGGTGCAGTGGGGGCTGACCGGTCAGCATAATGTGGCCAACGCCCTGGCGGTGCTGGCGGCGGCGCGTCATGTCGGCGTGGTGCCGGCGCTGGGCATCGAGGCGCTGGGCAAATTTATCAATGCCAAGCGGCGCATGGAGAAGGTCGCCGAGGTGAATGGCGTGACCATCTTCGATGACTTCGCCCACCACCCCACGGCCATTGCCACCACCCTCGATGGCCTGCGCAAACGCATCGGCAGCGCCAAGCTGATCGCCATTGTCGAGCCGCGCTCCAACTCCATGAAACTGGGCGCCCACCGCGAGGGCCTGGCCCAGTCCGTGGCCCTGGCCGACTCGGCCTACTGGTATGCGCCGCCCAACCTGGGCTGGGACCTGGCCGCCAGCGTGGCGAACAGCCCAGTGCCGACCCGGGTTTGCGCGACCCTGGAGGCGATCATTGAGGGCGTTCAGGCAGAGGCCAGCCCCGGCACCCAGGTGGTGGTGATGAGCAACGGCGGCTTCGGCGGCCTGCACGGCAAGCTGGCGGCAGCATTGGCCAGCTAGGCTGTAGGATGGGTTGAGGCGCGAAGCGCCGATACCCATCGAGTCTATGGCGATGGGTATCGTTTCGCTCAACCCATCCTACGCCCGACGTTTTCACCCATCCCATGGAGTTCACATGAGCGGACCTGAACGTATTACCTTGGCCATGACCGGTGCCTCTGGTGCCCAGTACGGCCTGCGCCTGCTCGACTGTCTGGTACAGGAAGAGCGCGAGGTGCACTTTCTGATCTCCAAGGCCGCGCAGCTGGTGATGGCCACCGAAACCGACGTGGCCCTGCCGGGCAAGCCCCAGGCCATGCAGGCCTTCCTGAGTGAGTACACCGGCGCCGCGCCCGGGCAGATCCGCGTGTTTGGCAAGGAGGACTGGATGGCCCCGGCGGCCTCCGGGTCCGGTGCGCCAACGGCCATGGTGGTGGTGCCCTGCTCAACCGGGACCCTCTCGGCGATTGCCACGGGGGCCTGCAATAACCTGATCGAACGCGCCGCCGATGTGGCCCTGAAAGAGCGGCGCCAGCTGATTCTGGTGCCGCGCGAGGCGCCGTTTTCCAGCATCCATCTGGAAAATATGCTCAAGCTGTCCAACCTTGGCGCGACCATCCTGCCGGCCGCACCGGGTTTCTATCACCAGCCGCAGACCATCGACGACCTGATCGATTTTGTGGTGGCGCGCATTCTCAACTGCCTGAATATCCCCCAGGACATGCTGCCGCGCTGGGGCGAGCATCATCAGGTCAGTGGCGATGAGTGATAGGGCGCAAAGCGCATGGTTTACCCCTTCGGCTAACCCATCCTACCGGCTGGCTGGCCTGCTGTTTGTATTGCTGCTGCAGGGTTGCGCCACCGTGGCCACCCTGGACGCCGCCAAGCCGGGCGCGCCGCTGGTGTATGCCGGCACTCGCCTGGATCTCTATGCCCTGCAGGGCGGTTGCTGCGCGCTGGAGCGCTTCGGTGCCGAGGCGCCGCGCTATCCGGGGCTGGATCTGCCGGCCAGCCTGTTGCTGGATACGGTGCTCTTGCCCTTTTCCTGCGCCGCGGCCCTGGGGCTGAACCTGGGCGTTAGCGGCGGGCATGAGCCCGGATGCAATCCGGTAAAGGCGTAGGTGCGCATGGCGCACCCTACGGGGAAACAGCACATCGCGTCATTCACCGAGCTATTCGGCCAG
>JBFHPI010000488.1:0-2338 GCA_041592855.1 Pseudomonas sp. | reverse complement strand
TGGGCCCCATCTGGCAAGGCGGCGGGCAGCAGGAGGCGCAGCTGCTGGCCGCCTGCTATCGCAACACCATGGCCATCGCAGCCCGGCAGGGCCTGCACAGTCTGGCCTTTCCCTGCATCGGCACCGGGGTTTATGGCTACCCGGCCGATGCCGCGGCGCAAATCGCGGTGGCCGAAGTACGGGCTTGTCTGGAACAATGCCCGCTGCTCGATGAGGTGTTGTTCTGCTGTTTTTCGGCCGCCGACTTGGAGCGCTATCGTCAACTGCTAAGCAAGGATGCAAGCCCATGATCAGCAAGCTACTGGTCACTGTCGGTATCCTTTTCTACGCCCTGGTGGTCCCCATTTTCGAACTCAATGAAACCCACCTGTTCAACCCCAGCTGGGAACCCCATGTGCGCCTGCACGAAGCCTGGCAGCTGGCGACCAACTGCGCCATCGGCCTGTTCTCGCTGTGGTTGCTGTGGTGGCGCGGCAATGTCCGCCTGAGCAGCCTGATGACCTTCTTCGTCACTGGCGGCTTTCTTCTGGCCTATGTTCTGCGTGACAGTTATGGCGGTTCCATGGTGCTGTCCGATGGTTCGGAGAAGCTGATCTTCGGCATCAACCTGGGCCTGTTAGCCTACTCCCTGGCCATCGCGCTTGCGCTGCTGGCCATTGCCCTGGATGTACGCCGGGGTTCGTCAAAGTCCTGTTCGGAGATTTAAATGCCTCGCCTGACCTCGCCCATCGCCCTGCTCGGTCTGATCTCGGTTGCCTGTTTTCTGATGCTCGGGGCTGCCCTGGTGCTGCAGCATGGCTTTGCCTGGGAGCCCTGCACCCTGTGCATCCAGATTCGCCTATGGCTGCTGTGTGCCGGCGTGCTGAGCCTGGTGCTGCTGGTGCTTAGTGCAGCGGGTCTGCGCTGGTTAAGCCTGCCGTTCTGGTTGGGGCTGCTGGCGGCCAGCGGCATGGCGGTGTACGACAACAGTTACCTGGTATTGCTGGAAACCGGCGTACTGGAAAGCTTCAGCTGCTCGCCCTTCCCCTTCTATTCCTTCTACCTGCCGCTGCACGAATACCTGCCCAGCGTATTTCAGAGTGCCGGGGTATGCGGACAAAACGACTACCAGTGGCTCGGCCTGCCCTTTACCGCCTGGACCCTGGCCGGGGTGATTGCCCTGTTTTGCCTGATGCTGCTGGCGGCCTGGCGCAGCCTGAGACTCACCCGCTGATTGAGGAAACTGACGATGCCCAGACTTCTGCTGATCCTGTTGCTGTTATGCGCCCCGCTGACCCAGGCCACCGAACGCTTGACTGAAGAAGCCGTGCGTCAGGCCTACACGCAGATGCAGGATGCTGTGGCCGCCCAGGATGTCGAGGCGGTGCTGGCATTGATGAGTACGGCTGTTCAGGTGCATATCCTGGCGCCGGCGGATATGGGCGGTGAGCTGCACCTGGGCCGCGATGAGTACCGCGAACTACTGGTACAGGGCTGGGACGGGGTGGAGAACTACCTACTGGAGGTGGATATCCAGCACATCGAGATCGCCGATGACGGGCAAAGCGCGCGCATCGACAGCCTGAATCGCGAGTCCATGGATATTCTCGGTAATACCCTGGTGATGAACATTGAGCAGCGCGCAACCCTGCAACTTACCCAGCAGGGTCCGCTGTTTAGCCATATTCAGGCGCTGATTCGGCCGTAGCTTGGATCGCCACTTACGCCCGCGGTGGATGGCTGCGGCCATCTACCCCTAGGGTGCGCCATGCGCACCTGCCCTGATCGGTGCGCACGGCGCACCCTACGGCTCTTGCCAACCGCCACCCAGGGCCTTGATCAGTTGCACGCTGGCTAGCAGGCGGCTGGCCAGCAGATCCAAGCTGCTGCGTTCGTTGTTCAGGGCGGTGGCCTGGACATTGACCACGCTGTTGTAGTCCAGGGTGCCGGCGCGGTAATGGTTGTCGATCAGGCGCAGGGACTCGCGGGCGGCGTCCAGGGCCTGCTGCTGCACCTGGCTTTCCTGCTCCAGCACACGCAATTGCACCAGGTTGTCTTCCACCTCGCGGAAGCTGTCCAGCACGGTCTGGCGATATTCGGCCACGGTCTGGTCGTAGGCCGCTTCGCTGCGCTGCAGTTCGGCGCGACGGGCGCCGCCGTCGAACAGGCTCAGGGCCAGCTGCGGGCCCAGGGACCAGAAGCGATTGGGCAGGCTGATCCAGTAGGCAAAACTGCTGCTGCGGTAGCCACCACTGGCGGCCAGGTTCAGGTCCGGATACCAGGCAGCCTCGGCCACGCCGATACGGGCGTTGGCCGCCATCACCCGGCGCTCGGCGGCCGCTACATCCGGGCGGCGTTC
>JBFHPI010000487.1:0-2361 GCA_041592855.1 Pseudomonas sp. | reverse complement strand
GCTTGATCGTCCTGGTGGGCCTGGCATGCAAGAACGCCATCCTGATCGTCGAGTTCGCCAAGGAGAAACAGGAAGAAGGCCTGGATCGCATCGCTGCGGTGCTGGAAGCCTGCCGCCTGCGTCTGCGGCCGATTCTGATGACCAGCTTCGCCTTTATCATGGGTGTGGTGCCGCTGGTATTGTCCTCCGGTGCCGGTGCGGAAATGCGCCATGCCATGGGTGTCGCGGTATTTTCCGGCATGCTCGGCGTGACCTTCTTCGGCCTGCTGCTGACCCCGCTGTTCTATGTGCTGATCCGCGCCTTTGTGGAGAAACGCGAAGCGCGCAAAGTGGCCCGTTTGCAGGAGGTGCAGGCATGAAGCCCCTTAACGCCAAGCCTCTGGCCATAAGCCTAATGACCCTGGCACTGACTGCTTGCGCCGTCGGCCCGGACTACCGGGCCCCGCAGATGGAGGCCGGCACGCTGAGCAGCGCGCACAGCAGCCACTACGACCGCTCGCGCTTCGAATCCAGTTGGTGGCGGCAGTTCGATGACCCGATCCTTGACCAGCTGGTCGAGCAATCCTTGCAGGAAAACCGCCAGTTGCGTGTGGCCTTTGCCCGACTGCGCGCGGCCCAGGCGATCCGTGATGACCTCGGTAACGATCAGCTGCCAACTGTCACCAGCCGCGCCAGTGGTGAATTCGGCAAGGCCCAGCAACCCGGCGTCTCCGAGCAGCGTGTACGCGGCGAACGTTATGACCTGGGCCTGGACATGCTCTGGGAGCTGGACCTGTTTGGCCGCATCCAGCGCCAACTGGAGGCCAGCGACGCCGTGCTGGATGTGGCCGCAGCGGACTACCAGCAACTGCAGGTCAGTTTGATCGCCGAGCTGGTGGATGCCTACGGCAGCCTGCGCGGCGCCCAGTTGCGTGAACGCATCGCCCGCGCCAACCTGAAAAACCAGCAGGAGTCCCGCGTAATTACCGAACAGCTGCGTGAGGCCGGGGTCGGCAGCCAGCTGGATGTTCTGCGCAGCGACGCCCGCCTGGCCGCCACCGAAGCCAGCCTGCCGCAACTGCAGGCGGAGCAGCAGCGCGCCAAGCACCGCATCGCCACCCTGCTCGGCCAGCGTCCGGAGCAACTCGGCGTAGACCTCTCGCCCAGAGACTTGCCCGCCATTGCCAAGGCCCTGCCGATTGGGGATCCCGGTGAATTGCTGCGCCGCCGTCCGGATATCCGCGCGGCCGAACGCCAGCTGGCCGCCGCCACCGCCAGGGTTGGCGTGGCCACAGCGGACCTGTTCCCACGGGTGAGTCTGAGCGGCTTTCTCGGCTTTACCGCCGGGCGTGGTTCGCAGCTGGGTGCTTCACACGCGCAAGCCTGGGGCCTGGCGCCGAGCATCACCTGGGCGGCGTTCGACCTGGGCAGCGTGCGCGCCCGTCTGCGCGGGGCCGAAGCCGAGGCCGAGGGCGCGCTGGCCAACTATGAACAGCAGGTGCTGCTGGCCCTGGAGGAATCGGCCAATGCCTTTAGCGATTACGGTAAACGCCAGCAACGCCTGCTCGCCCTGCTACGCCAGGTGGAAGCCAGCCGCGCCGCCGCCGAACAGGCCGCCGTGCGTTACCGCGAAGGTGAAGTGGACTTTCTCGTGCTGCTCGACGCCGAACGCGAACGCCTGAGCGCCGAAGATGCCCAGGCCCAGGCGGAAGTCGAGCTCTATCGCGGAATCGTCGCCATCTACAAGGCCCTGGGTGGCGGCTGGCAATCTAACGCCTGATTGGTTGCAGACTCTCCCCCCCACGTTGTCCCAGCCAACCCCTTCCCGCCCCACGGCAGTTGCTCCTTGCCGTGGGGCTTTTTATTTGGTGCGGGCTGTTTTGAGCAGGAGCAGTCGCCAGCCCGAAGATAAATCGGTCCCATTTCCTCTGTTCTCCGGCCACCTTACCCATACGTAAATGCATATCTTGTCTGCAATTAAGGGCAATACCCCGTTGTGGCCAGCCCAGATAGCATCCGTTCTACAGTTGGTTAATGCCTTACTTCGACGCAAAGGACGCGCCCTATGCACTCACCCGTTATCTCCACCGGCGACCCTGCCAAAGTGGCTGAAGCATCTGCTGCCTTGAGCCACAAGGCGCGCTTCTGGAACAAGGTGGCGCGCAAATACGCTAATGATCCGATTGCCGACGTGGACGGCTACGAGCGCACGCTTCAGCGCGTTCAAGCCTTGCTGTCTGATCAGCATGAGGTACTAGAAATAGGTTGCGGCACAGGCGCGGTAACCCGCACGCTCGCTGGCTGGCCCGGGGTATCAAGAGCTGTCGGCATCGATCCCTCCGCTACATTCATCGGCAAAGCCAAAGAATTATCGAAGGGCTT
>JBFHPI010000486.1:0-2384 GCA_041592855.1 Pseudomonas sp. | reverse complement strand
CCCACCGCCTTGATTCCCCTGTAGCGGCCGTGCGCTCAACCAAAGTCCAGCGTGCGTCAGGGCCCGGGCGCGGCAGACTTGGCGCTTCCATTCAATCTCGGAGTGCCGGGTATGCATTTGCTGAGTTTTGCCAAGGGCGCGCTGGCCATGTTCTGGTTGCTGGCGCTGGCCAATCTGTTCGTGCCCCTTGGGGCGGCCTGGTTCTGGCCGGTCAACCTGGCCGCCGCCGCGGTGTTGTTGGCCCATATTGGTGAGGTGCTGCTGTTGCGCCGGCGTCTTCAGGCACAGCCCCGGCCCTGGCTGGAACGTATGCAGGTGCTGCTGTTTGGCGTGCTGCATATTCAGGGATTGCCGCGCGCCCGTTAAATAGGCAGCGGCTAAGCCGGTGCCAGTACCTGTCACGGGCTATTGCGGCCTAGATGTCTTCTTCGCGGTCACTGATCAGCATCAGGCTACGCGCCACCGCGATGGCGATAAACATCACCCCGGCCACCGCCTCGGCGCCCGCCAGCAGGCGCGCGGCCGGGGCCAGGGCATGGATATCGCCGTAGCCCACGGTGGTCAGGGTCACCAGGCTGTAGTAGACGAAATCATCCAGTTGCAGGGCGCCCCGGGCACTCCAGAAGGCCTCCGGTACCAGGCCGTTGATGATCTGATAGGCCATGGCGAAGGCCAGAGCCAATTGCAGATAGAAGGCCAGCAGGCCATAGATCAGCTCGCCGGTCACCGGGCGCTCATGGATCACCCGGTGGAACAGCGATGCCACCAGGGCCAGATAGAAAACGAACAGGCCCATGCCGTTGCTCAGGCTGTACGGCAGGCCGCCCCACTGTTCCAAAGCCAGCAGCAACAGGTTGGTCAGCCCCAGCATCAGCACCAGGCTGAGAAATAGGCGTTTGTGCCGCAGGGTATTGATGGCGGTGATCACCAAGAGCAGCAGCGCTGTCCATTGCAGCCACAATTGGGGCTCTGGCCAGCCCATCACCCCGGTCAGCAGCGCGCTGGCAACAAACAGCAGGCGCAGACGAACACGCAGCAGCAAATGTTCGATCACAGACAGGTTCTCCGCTCTTTGCATGCAGTCTGAACAGGGCATGTCCGGCCTGTCCAGTGCGTGATTGCCTTTTGCCAGCGCTGCCCGCACCATGGCGACCGTCTTGCAAGGGAAGTCTGGCGTGCAGTGGGAAGTTTCGAAGTCGTGCGCATAGGGCCTGGCAAGCTCGGGTTGACGTTATTGCTGCTGGTCCTGACGTTGGGCGGGTTGCAGGCCGCCTGGGATTTCAACCAGATCAGTCGTCGTGCCGAGCAGCTCTATGGCCCATTGGGCGAAGGGCGTGAACGCATCGCGTCGTGGCAGCGTCTGCTCGAACAGCAGGCGGGCGCCGAGGAGCTGGAGCAGCTCAAAGCGGTCAATCGCTTCTTCAATCTGCGTCTGCGTTTTCGCGATGATATCGATATCTGGAAGGTGCAGGATTACTGGGCTACGCCGGTGGAGGCACTGTGGCGCGGCGCCGCTGATTGCGAGGACTACGCCATCGCCAAGTATTTCAGCCTGCGCCAGCTCGGGGTGGCCAGCGACAAGCTGCGCATCACTTACGTCAAGGCGCTGCGCCTGAATCAGGCACATATGGTACTGACCTACTACGCCCACCCCCTGGCCGAGCCACTGGTGCTGGATAACCTGATCGATGCCATTGAGCCGGCCAGCCGGCGCCCTGATCTGCAGCCGGTTTATGCCTTCAATGCCGAGGGACTTTGGCTGCCGGGGGCAGGCGGTGGACGCCAGGTGGGTAACAGCAAGCAGCTGTCGCGTTGGCAGGATTTGTTGAAAAAGATGCGCGCCGAGGGCTTCCCTTGAGCGCGCCAGGCAGGAGTCACTGATGTCATTGTTCAAGCAGCTGTTTATCGCCATCTGCGTGCTGCTGCTGGTGAATTTCACCGGCAGTTTCCTGGTTAGCGTGGAGAGCTCCCGCGAGCAGCAGGTCAACCAGTTGCGTGCCCATGCCCAGGATGCGGCCACGGCCCTGGGCCTGTCCCTGAGCCCCCATGCCAATGATGTGGCGATGATCGAGTTGATGGTCAGTTCGATCTTCGACAGCGGCTATTTCGAGAGTATTCGTGTGCTCGACCCCAATAGCGGTGAGCTACTGGTGGAGCGCAGCGGTGTGCCGGTCAGTGGTGAGGCACCCAAGTGGTTCGCCGATCTGGTGAATCTGGCGCCGGCTCGCGGCGATGCCATTGTCAGCGACGGCTGGCGCCAGGCGGCTCATGTGCAGGTAATCAGCCATCCGTTGTTTGCTGTCGGCAAACTGTGGCAGAGCACTCTCGGCAACCTGCTCTGGTTGGCCCTTAGTGGCCTTTTCTGCGTGGCCCTGGGCGTGCTG
>JBFHPI010000485.1:0-2394 GCA_041592855.1 Pseudomonas sp. | reverse complement strand
GTGGTGGTCTTGCCCGAGCCGGTCGGCCCGGTGACCAGGATGATGCCATTGGGCTGACCGGTCATGCTCTGCCAGCGTTTCAGATCGTCCGGGGAAAAGCCCAGCTGGTCGAAGCTTTTCAGCAGCACCTCGGGGTCGAAGATGCGCATCACCATCTTCTCGCCGAAGGCGGTGGGCAGGGTCGACAGGCGCAGTTCCACCTCGCCGCCGTCCGGAGTCTTGGTCTTGACCCGGCCGTCCTGGGGTTTGCGCTTCTCCGCCACATTCATCCGCCCGAGGCTCTTCAGACGGCTGACCACGGCCATGGTCACCTGGGGCGGGAATTGATAGACGGTGTGCAGCACGCCGTCGATGCGAAAGCGCACGCTGCCCTGTTCGCGCCGCGGTTCGATATGGATATCGCTGGCGCGCTGCTGAAAGGCGTACTGGAACAGCCAGTCGACGATGTTGACGATATGCGCGTCGTTGGCGTCCGGCTCCTGATCCTGGGCACCCAGGTTGAGCAGCTGCTCGAAATTGCCGACCCCACTGACCTTCTGCTCGGGGTTGGTGGCGCCACTGACCGAGCGGGCCAGGCGGTAGAACTCCACGGTAAAGCGCTGAATATCGGCCGGGTTGGCCACCACCCGCTTGATCGGGCGTTTGAGCACATGGGTCAGGTTGGCTTCCCAGGCGTGCATAAAGGGCTGGGCGCTGGCGATGGTGACCACATCCGGGGCCACGGCCACGGCGAGGATATGGTGGCGCTGGGCGAAGGCGTAGGACATCAGCGGGGTAATGGCCGCCACGTCGATCTTCAGGGGGTCGATACGCAGGTAGGGCTGGCCGGCGAGGTCGGCCAGCCACTGGGTCAGGCCCTCCAGTTCGAGGGTTTTGCCTGGGTGCTTGAGGTCGCTGACCTGCTGGGCGGCGAGAAACTCCAGCGGATGCTGTTGGTTGTTCACCGCGCTGCGACGGATCGCCAGGCACTGCTCGGCACTGTCCTGATCAATACGGCCCTGAGCGACCAGTTCGCGTAGCAGGTCGGCGAGGTCCAGTTGGCGATCGGGGCTGGGCGTAGCGAGTGTGGACATGGGGCTTCCTGGGCATGGCAGGCGGGTGGTCGGCACCAGCCTACAACGTTTGGCGTTTTTAGCGCACCAGCTGTTTCCAGGCTTTGAGCGACTGCACGATCTGCGCCTGGGTCTGCCGCTCTGGCAGCAACTCGGGGCTTATCGCCTGGCTGGCCAGGCTGTGCAGCTTGCCCAGTTCGCCGAACAGACGATCGGTTTCCGCAACGTCCAGTACCGTGCGGGCCAGGCGCAGCCAGACCAGCAGGCGCTCCAGGCGTGGCAACTGTTCGCCCAGGTCTTCCGGTTGTTGCTGGTAGCGCTTGAGTACCAGGGCCTGACCTTCTTCGCCGATCAGGGTGGCCAGCCAGCTGGCGAGTGGCGCGGCGCCCTGACGGTTGCCGCGGTTGTTGCGCCCGGCCGTCCAGCCACGCTGCAGCAGCCAGCGTGACAATTGCAGGGACAGCAGGCCCCAGCGGTTGCCCTGCAGTTCGGCGGCAAACAACGCCGGGGCATTGTGCCGCAGGCTTTCATCCTGCAGGCCGGCCAGCAGGCGCGGGCGCCAGTCGCTCAGCAGGGCATCCAGTGCTTCGCGCAGTTCGCGGCTGGTGGCGCGGGGGGCGGCCTGGCCGAGGCTGCCGAGCAGGGCGCGCAAGTCGATCAGTTGCTGCAGCCACTGTTCCAGCAGCTTCCAGTGGCCATTGAAACGGTATTGCTCGGCCAGGCGCTGACTGCTGCCCAGCAGGTGCCAGGCCAGGGCGGCAAAGGCGTCGTCCAGTGGTGTTTCGGCGCTCAGCGCGGGTGCAGGGAGGTTCAGGCTGTAACTGCCGGCATCGAACAGGCGGTAGCCGCGTTCGGCCTTGCTGATATCGCAGGGCATCAGCGCCAGGTCGGCGGCCAGCTCGCAGGCCAGTTCGAGCAGCGCAGCGGGCTCGCCCTGGCGCAGCTCCAGTTCCAGCTCGCAGATCTCTTCCTCGCCTTCACCGGCGATCACCTTGCCCAGATCCAGGGCCGCTTCGATCACTGTCCTGGCCTTGCCGCGGCCCCAGGCGATTTCAGCCTTGTCGCGGATAAAGTCGGTGGTAAAGATGGGCATCAGCTGTTTCTTGTCCAGCTCGGCCAGGCTGGCCGGCCAGCAGCTGTCATCGAGCTTTTTCAGATCCAGCTTGGCCTTGCTCAGGTACCAGTCCCACTCGTTGCGCTCGGACAGGCCGGCGACACTCTGGCCGCGGGTCTTCAGGGTCTGGATGATCTGCTCAGCATCGCGGCGCAGGCGCAGGGCCACCTTGGCCTGGGCCAGGTCACGGGCGGGGGTGTCGTAGTACTGATTGAACAGCTCGCGTTG
>JBFHPI010000484.1:0-2399 GCA_041592855.1 Pseudomonas sp. | reverse complement strand
GCCTGCAACCGGGCGATGTGGGGATTCTGCCGGGGGCCGCTGGCGGCCCCAAGGCCCTGGGTATCCAGGGGCTTGATCTGGCCCTGTTCGGCAACTGGCTGCCCCGTGCGCCCCGTGAGCGGGCCCTGATCGGCGCCTCCATCGGTTCCTGGCGTTTCGCCAGCGCCTGCCTGCCGGATGCCGCCGCCGGTATTCGCCGCCTGGGTGAACTCTATACCGCCCAACGCTTTGCCAAGGGCGTGAGCATGGCCGAGGTGACCCAAAGCTGCCGCCTGATGCTGGATGAACTGCTGCAGCAACAGGATCAGCAGATCCTCAGCAACCCGCACTACCGCCTGAATATCGTAGTTGTGAAAAGCCACGGCCTGCTCCAGCACGATCACCGCGGTGCCCTTGGCCTTGGGCTCGGCTCGGTAATCGGCAACAACCTGCTGGCGCGCTCACGTCTGGCCCGGCATTTCGAGCGGGTCATCCTGCATGACGCTCGCCAGGCTCCGCCGCTTCAGGCGCTACGTGACTTTCCCTCGCGCTATCTGCAACTGGATGACCACAACCTGCGCCATGCCCTGCTCGCTTCCGGCTCCATCCCCATGGTGATGCAGGGCATTCGCGATATTCCCGGGGCCGGCCCAGGAACCTACCGCGACGGTGGCCTGCTCGACTATCACCTGGACCTGCCCTACAGCGGCAGCGATATCGTGCTCTATCCACACTTCACCGACCGCGTGATCCCCGGCTGGTTCGACAAGAGCCTGCCCTGGCGGCGTGCCGATAACGGGCGTTTGCAGGATGTGCTGCTGTTGGCCCCTTCACGTGACTACCTGGCGCGCCTGCCCCATGGCAAACTGCCAGACCGCAAGGACTTCAGCCGCTACCTGGGTGATGATGCCGGTCGTGAGCGCTACTGGCACCAGGCCATGGCCGAAAGCCAGCGCCTGGGTGACGAGTTTCTCGAACTGGTTGACAGTGACCGTCTGCTGGAGCGTCTGCAGCCCCTTTGACCCCACCACTTGACCAAGGATGGCCAGCTTGAAACTCGCAGTCGCCATTATTCACGGCATCGGCACCCAACCCGACCAACGCGACGATGAAGGCCAACATGCCTTCGCCCAGGGCCTGATCGCCGGCCTGCGTCAGCGCCTCGGCATTGAGGCCGAACACGTCGCCTTCCAGAGCCTGTACTGGGCCAGCGTGCTGGATACCCGCCAGTATGCCTACCTGGCGCGCCTGCAGGACCAGCCGGTGCGCTGGCGCTGGCTCAGGCGCATCGTCACCCTGTTTCTCGGCGATGCCAGCGGCTACCGCAAGGTCAGCCAGGCTTACGACACCACCTATGAAGAGGTCCACCAGTGCTTGCGCAACGGCCTGCAGGCGCTTCGTGCGAAGGTGGCGGCCGACACCCCGCTGGTGGTGCTGGCCCATTCCCTGGGCGGGCATATCTTCTCCAACTTTGCCTGGGATCAACAGCGCATCAACAAGGCCGAGAGCTGCCCACTGGACCCCTTTCTGGCTCTGGAAACCCTCAGCGGTCTGATCACCTTCGGCTGCAATATCCCGCTTTTTACCTTTGCCTGCGACCCGGTGGTGCCGATTCGCTTTCCCGGCAATTGCCTGCCCAATGCGCTGCGCGAGCAGGCGCGCTGGCTCAATCTGTACGCCCCCGCCGATCCTCTGGGCTACCCGCTACGGCCGCTGCCCAGCTATGCCTCGGTGGTGGCCGAAGATCGCGCCATGCCGGTCGGCCCCTGGTATGTGCGGCATACGCCGTTAAGCCATCTGGGCTATTGGGCGGATCGCAGGTTCCAGAACTATGTAGCCCACCATCTGCGTCAGTGGCTGGCGCTATGCTGAGCCGTTCACCCCATCCAGAAGCTCGATAAATCAGATACCTAACGGTAAAAATGTGATTTAACGGACAATTTCTTGCATTTTTGTACAGTCGTGTGACTCCACAGTCATCTGCGCTCATCAACAGCTATGACTGGCCAGCGCGTGTTTACCGCCGGCCCTTGTGGATTTGGGATCAATTCGGAGAAACCGACCCCATGAACGCCCCGCTGCGTTTTAACGATGCACTGCTGATTGCCGACCGTGCCTTCCAACCCTTCCAGTGTGTGGCCTGGGCTCCCCAGGATGGCACTGGCAATCTCAGCCTGAGCGTGATTGACCGCACCAGCACCCGCCTGCTCGGTCGCACCCAACTGTCCAGCAGCACCTACAGCGACCCGGCGCAACTGGCCAGCGTGCTGCAGCAATCCCGCGAGCAGCTGAGCCAGCAGGGATTCGCCCTGGAGCCCTGGAGCATGCCGGAGTAACCCAGCCCCGCGCTCGCGCCTGCAATCAGGCGCGAGCGAAAAATGGCAGTATCTGTGGGCTTAATGTCCTTGTTGCCATTTGCT
>JBFHPI010000483.1:0-2403 GCA_041592855.1 Pseudomonas sp. | reverse complement strand
GAGTGGGGATAAAGCCCCAGGGTGCGACCAGGCGGCCGGCGGCCAGGTCGTCGGCCACCAGCTGTTGTGGCGCAATGGCCACACCTAAGCCCGCGGCGGCGGCTTCCAGCAGGTAGTAGAGGTGCTCGAAGCCCTGACCCAAGCGCAGCGCCCGGCTGTCCAGGCCCTGCCCGGCGACCCAACTGGGCCAGGCCTGGGGTCTGGAGCTGGTATGCAGCAGGGCCTCGCCGAGCAGGGCGCTGGCTGGCGCCGCCTGCAGACGCCCATAGCCCTGATAGCGTGGGCTCAATACCGGGCCGATACGTTCCTCGGCCAGTTCGATCACCTGCATGTCCGCCGGCCAGGGCGGCTCGGCAAAACACAGGGTGGCGTCCACGCCGGGGCGGCGTGGGTCCAGTTCGCCTTCACTGGCCGAGAGTTGCAGGCGCAGCTCCGGCAGGTCGCCCTGCAGCCGGTCCAGGCGCGGGATAAACCAGCGCGCCAGCAGGCTGCCGGGACAGGCCAGGACAAAGGGTGCCTCGGCCTGGCCGCGTTGCAGCTCGCCCCAGGCGCTGCGCAGGCGGCTAAAGGCCTCGCTGCTGGCATCCTGCAGGCGACTGCCCGAATCTGTGAGTTTAAGGCCACGCCCGTCCTTGACGAACAGGGCGCTGCCCAGCTGTTCCTCCAGGCTTTTGAGCTGCCGGCTGACCGCGCCATGGGTGACATGCAGCTCCCTGGCCGCCAGGCTGACGCTGCCCAGGCGGGCCGTGGCCTCGAAGGCACGCAGGGCATTGAGGGGGGGAAGGTCCTGGCTCATCTGTGAGATTTCCTGACAAGTTGCAGCGATCTTATCGCTTTTACCCAAAGGCCCATAGCCTTATCCTGTGGCCATTGCCGTAGGAGTGGGCCCTGCCCGCGATCACGTCCCCTTAGCTTTGCAGTGGAGAACGCCATGACTTCCTTCCGCGCTGGCCCTGACGCCAACGGCCTGTTCGGCTCGTTCGGCGGCCAGTATGTCGCCGAAACCCTGATGCCGCTGATTCACGACCTGGCCGAGGAGTACGAGAAGGCCAAGCTCGACCCCGAGTTCCAGAAGGAGCTGGCCTACTTCCAGCGTGATTTCGTCGGCCGCCCCAGCCCGCTGTATTTCGCCGAGCGCCTGACCGAGATGTGCGGCGGCGCGAAAATCTACTTCAAGCGCGAAGAGCTCAATCACACCGGCGCACACAAGATCAACAACTGCATCGGCCAGGCCCTGCTGGCCAAGCGCATGGGCAAGAAACGCATCATCGCCGAGACCGGCGCCGGCATGCACGGCGTGGCGACGGCGACTGTCGCGGCGCGCTTTGGCATGGAGTGCGTGATCTTTATGGGCACCACCGATATCGATCGGCAGCAGGCCAACGTCTTTCGCATGAAGCTGTTGGGCGCCACCGTGATCCCGGTGGTGGCCGGTACCGGCACCCTGAAGGACGCGATGAACGAGGCCCTGCGCGACTGGGTGACCAACGTGCACAACACCTTCTACATGATCGGCACCGTGGCCGGCCCGCACCCTTACCCGGCGATGGTACGCGACTTCCAGGCGGTGATCGGCAAGGAAACCCGCGAACAGATCCTCGCCCAGGAAGGCCGTCTGCCCGACAGCCTGGTGGCCTGCATCGGTGGCGGCTCCAACGCCATCGGCCTGTTCCACCCCTTCCTGGAAGACGAGCAGGTGGCGATGTACGGCGTCGAGGCCGGCGGTTACGGCGTCGAGACCGGCAAACACGCGGCGCCGCTCACCGCCGGCGAGCCGGGTATTCTACACGGCAACCGCACCTACCTGATGCAGGATGTGGACGGTCAGATCATTCACACCCACTCGGTGTCGGCGGGGCTGGACTATCCCGGCGTTGGTCCAGAGCACTCCTGGCTGAAGGATATTGGCCGTGCCCAGTACGTCACTGTCAATGACGACGAGGCGCTGGCAGCTTTCCGCGAACTCACCCAGGTGGAGGGCATCATGCCGGCGCTGGAGTCCAGCCACGCACTGGCTTATGCGCGCAAGCTGGCGCCGACCCTGTCCTCAGACCAGATTATGGTGGTCAGCCTGTCGGGGCGCGGGGATAAAGATATCCATACTGTTGCCGAGATCGACGGCATCGAGCTGAGTTAACGAGGTATTGTCTTGAGTCGCTTGACTGGTTTGTTCGATCGCCTGCGCGCCGATGGGCGCAAGGCGCTGGTACCGTATATTGTCGCCGGCGATCCGCTGCCCGGCGCCACCGTGGCGCTGATGCACGAGTTGGTGCGCCGTGGTGCTGATATCATAGAGCTGGGTGTGCCATTTTCCGATCCCATGGCGGAAGGGCCGGTGATCCAGCTGGCCCACGAGCGCGCGCTGGAGCACGTCATCGCCCTGCGCGACGTGCTGGCGATGGT
>JBFHPI010000482.1:0-2406 GCA_041592855.1 Pseudomonas sp. | reverse complement strand
CTTCTCGGCCAGCTCCACATAGGGCTCGTAGGCCAGTACCTGGAAGCAGGTGTGGGTCAGCTTGCCCAGCTGCGCCTGCACGGCGGCGATGATCTTCGGGTGCAGGTGGCCGGTGTTGAGCACGGCGATGCCGCCGGCAAAGTCGATAAATTCGCGGCCTTCAACGTCGGTGACGGTGGCGTTTTCCGCCTTGTCGGCGAAGATCGGGTGGATCTGACCGACGCCGCGCGGTACGGCAGCATTGCGGCGTTGCATCAGGGATTCGTTGGTCTTGCTCATATTTGCCTCGGGTAGGGTGCGCCATGCGCACCAGATCAAAGGTTGATGGTGCGCACGGCGCACCCTGCAAAGTGATTTATCAGGCGGTTAGATGCCCAGGCACAGGTACTTGATTTCCAGATAGTCCTCGATGCCGTACTTGGAGCCTTCACGGCCCAGGCCCGAGGCCTTGACGCCACCGAAGGGCGCCACTTCATTGGAGATCAGCCCGGTGTTGACCCCGACCATGCCGTATTCCAGGGCCTCGGCCACGCGGAATACCCGACCCAGGTCGCGGGCATAGAAGTAGGAAGCCAGGCCGAACTCGGTGTCGTTGGACATGGCGATCACATCGGCCTCGTCCTTGAAGCGGAACAGCGGTGCCAGGGGGCCGAAGGTTTCTTCCTTGGCCACGGCGGCGCTGTTCGGCACGTCCACCAGAATGGTCGGCTCGAAGAAGCTGCCACCCAGGGCATGGGGCTTGCCACCGGTGAGCACGCGGGCGCCCTTGCCGACGGCGTCCTCGATATGCTCCTGGACCTTGGCCATGGCCTTGGCATCGATCAACGGGCCGGTGGTGGTGCCGTCATCCAGACCATTGCCGATCTTCAGCTTGGCCACGGCGGCGGCCAGCTTCTCGGCGAAGGCGTCATAGATGCCGTCCTGTACATACAGGCGGTTGGCGCAGACGCAGGTCTGGCCGTTGTTGCGGTACTTGGAGATCAGCGCGCCTTCCACTGCCTTGTCCAGGTCGGCATCGTCGAACACGATAAAGGGCGCGTTGCCGCCCAGTTCCAGGGACACCTTCTTGATGTCCTTGGCGCATTCGGCCATCAGCTGGCGACCGATTTCGGTGGAGCCGGTAAAGGAGAGCTTGCGTACAATGGGGTTGCTGGTCAGCTCGCCGCCCACTTCGCCGGCCGAGCCGGTGACCACGCTGAGCACACCATTGGGGATGCCGGCGCGTTCGGCCAGAACCATCAGGGCCAGGGCGGAGAAGGGGGTCTGCGAGGCCGGCTTGATCACCATGGTGCAACCGGCAGCCAGGGCCGGGCCGGCCTTGCGGGTGATCATGGCGCTGGGGAAGTTCCACGGGGTGATGGCCGCAGTTACGCCGATGGGCTGCTTGATCACGATCAGGCGCTTGTCCGGCTGATGACCGGGAATCACGTCGCCGTAGACACGCTTGGCTTCCTCGGCAAACCACTCGATAAAGGAGGCGGCGTAGGCGATCTCGCCCTTGGCTTCGGCCAGCGGCTTGCCCTGCTCCATGGTCATCAGGCGGCCGAGGTCGTCCTGGTGCTCCATCATCAGCTCGAACCAGCGACGCAGCTTCACCGCGCGCTCCTTGGCGGTCAGGGCGCGCCAGGCTGGCAGGGCACGCTCGGCAGCCTCGACTGCACGACGGGTTTCCGCGCTGCCCATCTTCGGCACGCTGCCGATGATTTCGCCGGTGGCCGGGTTGTTGACCTTGATGGTCTGACCGTTGTCGGCATCGAGCCAGACGCCGTCGATATAAGCCTGCTGACGGAACAGCTGGGTGTCTTTCAGTTGCATGGTGGTCTCCTCGAAACCGACACCCAGGCGTCGGTGGTTAACAGTCGCAGTGCTGGCCAGCAGCGGCCTGACTCTGCTATTAATGCGCTTCTGCAGTTTCTCGCGGGCCAGTCGTTGGCGGGTTCGCCGAAACGCGCAAGAGCGTTTGAAATCTCAAACGAATCCTAGGGTCAACCTGGGCAAAGGGCAATAGCCTGTTCGAAAAAATTAACGCATTTGCCTGCCATATATCGCATATCCGCTCGCCAAAAAGGCTCTGACCCTTCGTGCAGAATAGCGAACAAGGCGCTGCCATGGACGCCTGCCGGTGACATGGGTATGATGCGCACCGCAACGCACTCGTAGCTCAGCTGGATAGAGTACTGCCCTCCGAAGGCAGGGGTCGTGGGTTCGAATCCCGCCGAGTGCGCCAGCTTCAAGACAAAAGCCCTGGGCAGTGATGCCCAGGGCTTTTGCGTTTCTTCGGCTAGTTGGCACGAGGCTGGCGGCGGAAGAACAGGGTGACCTGGCCCAGTTCAACCCCCAGCTTGCTCATGCTGGCACGGTTGATCAGGGTGTCGCGGTCCATCAGGTACATCCAGTCATCGAAGT
>JBFHPI010000481.1:0-2407 GCA_041592855.1 Pseudomonas sp. | reverse complement strand
TTCTGCGGTTCGCTATGCGCTGCGGGGTGAGGCTGTTGTTTTTAGCGTCTCCCGTCTTCCGTCCAGCGTCTCCCGTCAGTCGAAAATCTTGCCGGGGTTCATCACGCCCTTGGGATCGAACACCGCCTTGATCGCCTTCATGTAGGCGATCTCCGCCTCGAAGTGCACCGCGCCGCGGTCTTCGGGGACGTGGAAGCCGCCTTCCAGCGCCACCACGCAGCTGCCCGGCTTGATGAAGAGCAGTGGCTCGCTGGGCACTGGGTTGTTCAGCTCGGCGGCATGCTCGGCGTAGTTGCGACCGATGCACACCACCTTGCCCATGGGAAAGTGGATCGGGGTGCCGTCGGTGTAGTGGTGCTGGTAGCTCATCCGGTACTCCTGAAAATCGGTAGGGTGCGCCGTGCGCACCGTCATCTGCCTGTGCAACCTGGCTGGTGCGCGCGGCGCACCCTACGGATCAAAGCGGGAAGATCTTGCCCGGGTTCATAATGCCGTTGGGATCGAACACCTGCTTGATCGCCTTCATATAGGCGATCTCGGCCTCGGAACGGCTGTAGGTCAGGTAGTCGCGCTTGGTCATGCCCACGCCGTGTTCGGCAGAGATGGAGCCGTTGTATTTCTGCACGGTCTCGAACACCCACTGGTTGACGATGGCGCACTTGGCGAAGAACTCGTCCTTGGACAGGTTTTCCGGCTTCAAGATATTCAGGTGCAGGTTGCCGTCGCCGATATGGCCGAACCAGATCACCTCGAAGTCCGGGTAGTTGTCCGCGACGATGCGGTCGATATCGTGGAGGAAGGCCGGCACTTGCGAGACGGTGACCGAGATATCGTTCTTGTATGGCGTCCAGTGGCTGATGGTCTCGGAGATGTATTCGCGCAGCTTCCACAGGTTGTGCAGCTGCTGCTCGGACTGGCTCATCACCCCGTCCAGCACCCAGCCCTGCTCGACGCAATGCTCGAAGGTGGCCAGGGCCGCCTCGGCGACTTCCTCGGTGGTGGCCTCGAACTCCAGCAGGGCGTAGAACGGGCAGTCGGTTTCGAAGGCCGCCGGTACGTCGCCACGGGCCATGATCTTGGCCAGGGCCTTGTCGGAGAAGAACTCGAACGCGGTCAGGTCCAGCTTGCTCTGGAAGGCGTGCAGCACCGGCATGATCGAGTCGAAGTCGGGGGTGCCGAGTACCATGGTGGTAAGGTTCTTCGGCGCCCGGTCCAGGCGCATGGTGGCCTCGACGACAAAGCCCAGGGTGCCCTCGGCGCCGATAAACAGCTGGCGCATGTCGTAGCCGGTGGCGTTCTTGATCAGGTCCTTGTTCAGCTCCAACAGCTCGCCGGTGCCGGTGACGACCTTGAGGCCGGCCACCCAGTTGCGGGTCATGCCGTAGCGAATCACCTTGATGCCGCCGGCATTGGTGCCGATATTGCCGCCGATCTGGCTGGAGCCGGCGGAGGCGAAGTCCACCGGGTAGTACAGCCCCTTGTCCTCGGCGAACTGCTGCAGCTGCTGGGTGACCACCCCCGGCTGGCACACCGCGGTGCGGTCGTACTCGTTGAAGGCGAGAATCTGGTTCATATAGTCGAAGGACACCACCACCTCGCCATTGGCCGCCACGGCGCCGGCAGACAGCCCGGTGCGGCCGCCGGACGGCACCAGGGCGACCTTGTGCTGGTTGGCCCAGCGCACGATGGCCTGCACCTGTTCGATGCTCTTGGGGAAGACGATGGCGCTGGGGGCCGGGGCGTAATGCTTGGTCCAGTCCTTGCCGAAGGCATTGAGGGAATCGGCATCGGTCAGCACCTTGCCGGGCTCAACCAGGGTCTTCAGCTCTTCGATCAGCGCAGGGTTGGTCATCTACGGAACTCTCAAACGATTCATGGTCACCCTGAGTACGCTTCATCTGCCAGGGTAGGTGTTTCGCGGGGCTCGTATGCTAGCATACGCACCCCCGCAAATCGCCCCATGGGCCGACTTGCGGGGCACGGCCGGCGCCTGATGCCGGTGACTGCCCTGACCATTTCCAGCGGGATCCAAAGGTACTCCGATGAGCAAGACCTCCCTCGACAAGAGCAAGATCAAGTTCCTTCTTCTCGAAGGCGTCCACCAGAATGCGGTGGATACCCTGAAGGCGGCCGGCTACAGCAATATCGAGTACCTCAAGGGCGCCCTGTCCGACGACGAGCTGAAAGAAAAGATCGCCGACGCCCACTTTATCGGTATCCGCTCGCGCACCCAGCTCACCGCCGAAGTCTTCGACTGCGCCAAGAAGCTGGTGGCCGTGGGCTGCTTCTGCATCGGCACCAACCAGGTCGACCTGGACGCTGCCCGCGAGCGCGGCATCGCGGTGTTCAACGCGCCCTACTCGAACACCCGCTCGGTGGCCGAACTGGTGCTGGCGCAGGCCATCCT
>JBFHPI010000480.1:0-2423 GCA_041592855.1 Pseudomonas sp. | reverse complement strand
TGACGATGTCGAAGGCGATGCCAGGGGTGATCTCGTTGCGCGACTCCACCGGCATGCTCAGCAGGGCGGCGAACTCGAACTGGTCGGCCATCACGTAGAACACCGCGCCGGCGAGCAGCAGCATGCCCACTGCGGCCCAGCGCTCGACCCGCTCGATGCCCAGGTGACCGCGCAAGGCGATCAGCAGCACCAGGGTCTCGCAGAGGATGGTGAACAGCGGCAGGTTGCTGTAGCCGGTGACGTGCTCCACCGCGTAGTTCAGGCTCATGCCGGCCAGCAGCGCCTGGATCCAGCTCCACGCCAGGAGGGTCAGCAGGTTGACCAGCGAGGGCAGTTTGGCGCCGTGCACGCCGTAGCTGCCGCGGGCCAGAACCATGGTGGTGAGGCCGGTGCGCTGGCCCATCAGGCCAACCAGCACCAGCGGCAGGATGCCGATGGCGGAGCCGATCAGCACGATCAGCATGGCCTGCAGGAACGGGAGGTCCGGCACCAGCAGCATGCCGGTGAGGATGGTGGTGACCACCACGTTGGCACCCAGCCACAGGGCGGTGGTGCCACTGAGACCAAGGCTGCGGTGGCTGGCGTCGGTGGCGGCGAGGCCGTCCTGGCCAAAGTGTTGGGTCAGTTTTTCGAGCATGCTGTGACTCCCCGGTATCTGATTATTGGTATGCATCGGCAGTCAGTGAGGTGGTGCTTGTTGTTGTGCATCGGCCCGCACTAGGCGGGCCGATGGTTATTACGGGTGGAACGGAGCCTGCTCGCAGACCTCGATGACCAGCGGCCGGTCATTCGGGGCGCTAGTCAGCAGCTCGGCCAGGTGCGCGTGATCGCGGGCGCGCTCCGCCAGACAGCCGAAGCCGCAGGCGATGGCGAGCAGATCCGGGGTGTAGATATCCACGCCAAGCGGCTCGATATCGCGGCGCTGCATATAGCGCTTGATCTCGCCGTAGCCCGAGTTGTTCCACAGCAGCACGATGATGCCGACGCCGGCCTCCATGGCGCTGGCCAGCTCGGGCAGGCTGAATTGGATGCCGCCGTCGCCGATCAGACACACCACCGGGCGCGCCGGCTCGGCCAGCTTGGCGCCGATGGCCGCCGGCAGGCCGTAGCCGAGGGTGCCGTAGCCGGTGGACGAGTTGAACCAGCGCCGTGCGCCATCCAGCTCGACCAGGTGGTTGCCGCTGTACACGGTCTGCGTCGAGTCGCCGACGAAGCGCGCCTCCGCTAGTACCTCCAGCACGGTGTCGAACAGCTGGCGGTAATGTGCCCAGCCGCTGAAATCCTCGGCCAGCTGCGCCTGCACGGCGGCAGTACGCTGCGCGCCGGGGCTGTTGTCGCGCAGCTCGCAGGGGTCGAACTCGGCCAGCAGCATGCTCATGGCCAGGCGGGCGTCACCCTGGATCGCCAGGGTTGGGGCGAAGTTGCGCTGCAGCTGCTGGGCGTCGATATCGATGCGGATCAGCGCGCCGCCGAGCTTGAAGTTGCCGTCGAACACCACGTCGTAGTCGGTTTCGCCCAGCTCGGTGCCAATCGCCAGTACCACATCGGCGGCCAGCGCCAATTCGCGTACCGGCACCAGCGACTGGTTGCTGCCCAGCAGCAGCGGATGGCCCGGTGGCAGCAGGCCCTTGGCGTTGATGGTCAGCGCGGTCGGTGCATCCAGCGCGGCGGCCAGGGCGCGGGCTTCGGCCTGGGCCGTGACGCAGCCACCGCCGAGCAGCAGCAGCGGGCGCTTGGCGTTTTTCAGCATGGCTGCCGCTTCGCGGATCAGCGCGTGGCTGGGTGCCGGGCGCTGGATGCTCGGCCTGGGTGCCAAATCCAGGTGATCAGCAGACGCGGTGATAATGTCCAGCGGCAGTTCGATATGCACCGGGCGTGGCCGCTCGCCCTCGAACACGGCGAAGGCGCGGGCCAGCACCGCCGGCAGCTCCTCGACGCTCATCAATGTGTGGCTGAAGGCGGTGACGCCCGCGGTCATTGCCCGCTGGTTGGGCAGCTCATGCAGATAGCCCTTGCCCAGGCCGAGGCGCTCGCGCTCGTTGACGCTGCTGATCACCAGCATGGGGATCGAGTCGGCGTAGGCCTGGCCCATGGCGGTGAGAATATTGGTCATGCCGGGGCCGGTGATGATAAAGCACACGCCCGGTTTGCCGGAGACGCGGGCATAGCCATCGGCCATAAAGCCGGCACCCTGTTCGTGGCGTGGAGTGATATGGCGAATACCGCTGTGCGGCAGGCCACGGTACAGCTCGACGGTGTGCACGCCGGGGATGCCGAACACGGTGTCGACGCCCCAGGCTTGCAGTTGCTTGACGAGAAATTCGCCGCAAGTGGTCATGCTCAGATCCTGTGTGGGATGCCCGGCCCCGTTCGGGGCCGGAGCGGCTTAGCCAACGATCCAGTGCGCCATCAGCGCGATGATC
>JBFHPI010000479.1:0-2440 GCA_041592855.1 Pseudomonas sp. | reverse complement strand
CCAGGGGCTTGCCTTGCAGCCAGGCACGGCTGATCCGCCCGATATGCATGGGCTTGGCGCCGAGGTCGGCAAGGCGTTGGTGGAAATCTTCGATCTGCATGGGGCGCGCATGCTACCACCGGCCGCGTTCCGGGCGTAGGGTCAAACGCTTTACTGTGTCGATGGCGCAATCACCAGCCAGAGCTGGGCATCGAAGGGCAGCTTGCCCTGGGCGCCAACGGGCATTGGCTGCGGCAGGTCGGCCTGCTCTGCCACCAGCACCTTTTCCACCGATACGCTGAGCAAGTGGTAGCCCGCCTGTTCCAGGCTGCTGTGCAGTGTCTGCAGGGCTTCGCTCTGGCTCAACAGCTGGGCGACCAGCTGGTTGTCCTGGCCATTTCTGGCGGCGCCCAGGGTGGCGTCCCACTGCGCTGAGCGGGCGGCCGCATCGAGCAGGGCGCTGACCAGCCAGGGGTAATGCAGCAGACGCCCGAGAAATATCGAGCGCGGCTGTATGTCCGCCCGTCCGGCGGCATGGCTCAGCCCTAGATCCAGCAGCGCCTGCAAACGGCTGGGCGAAATCCTGCAGTCCGACGCTGTGCGCACTTGCAGACTGGCCGGGTTGGCGGCCTCTAGGCTGAGCGGGCAGCCGTTTTCATCCAGGCGGGACAGGGTTTCGGCGCCGGCCGTGCCGGTTTGCAGCACAGCCAGAGCCGCAGTCAATCCACGCGCTAACCAGGCGACCTTGCTCATCTCAATCTTCCTGTGGAGAGGGGCGTTGGCTACAAGCATATAACCTGCCCGGGTTTCAGTTCTTGTTGCCCGGGGAGGTGGCGCCGCATACTAGCGGCCTGATTTGCCTGACCTGGCTGTGCGGAGCGTTACATGAAATATATCCACCAACGTGAACACCTGAACGAAGACGATATCGTCGTGATCGAGTGTTCGCAGACCTGCAATATTCGCCTGATGAACGATGCGAACTTTCGCAGCTTCAAGAATGGCGGCCGGCATACCTACCATGGCGGTGCCTTCGACAAGTTCCCGGCCAAGATCACCGTGCCCAGCAGCGGCTTCTGGAATATCACCATCGACACCGTGACCCGCCGCCCCATCAGCGTGACGCGCAAGCCGACGCTTAAGCACTCGATCAAGATTATCCGCCGCTCCAGTTCCAGCTTTAGCTAAGCAACGGCTGTAAACCAAGAGGCCCGCTATTTAGCGGGCCTCTTTATAAGTGACTGATCAGCTCCGTAGGGTGGAAAACCGCGAAGCGTTTTCCACCGAGGCCTTAGCTGTCATAGCCCAGGTTCGGCATTAGCCAGCGTTCCGACTGGTTCAGATCCTGACCCTTGCGCGCCGTATAGCTTTCCACCTGATCCTTGTCGATCTTGCCCACGGCAAAATACTGCGCCTGCGGGTGGGCGAAGTACCAGCCGGAGACGGCGGCGGCGGGGAACATGGCGTAGTGTTCGGTGAGGAACACGCCGCTCTTGCCGGCCTTGTTGAACTCGGCCGCAGGATCGAGCAGCTTGAACAGGGTGGCTTTCTCGGTGTGATCCGGGCAGGCCGGGTAGCCGGGGGCCGGGCGGATGCCCTTGTAGGCTTCCTTGATCAGCTCCTCGTTGGAGAGTTGCTCGTCGGCGGCGTAGCCCCAGTAGTTTTTGCGCACCTGCTCGTGCAGCCACTCGGCGCAGGCTTCGGCCAGGCGGTCGGCCAGGGCCTTGACCATGATCGAGTTGTAGTCGTCGCCGGCGTCCTGGTAGGCCTTGGCCACTTCCTCGGCGCCGATGCCGGCGGTGGTGATAAAACCGCCGACGTAATCGGTGACGCCGCTGTCCTTGGGCGCGACGAAATCGGCCAGGGAGTAGTTGGGCTTGCCGTCCGGTTTGATGGTCTGCTGGCGCAGGTGATGCAGGGTGGCCAGCTTCTCGCCGTTCTCGCCATAGACTTCCAGATCATCGTCCTGCACCTGGTTGGCCGGCCAGAAGCCGAACACGGCGCGGGCGCTGATCAGTTTTTCGTCGATCAGTTTCTTCAGCATGGCCTGGGCGTCGGCATAGAGCGCTGTGGCGGCTTCGCCCACCACTTCATCGGTGAGGATGCGCGGGAACTTGCCGGCCAGGTCCCAGGAGATAAAGAACGGCGTCCAGTCGATGTACTCGGCCAGGGTCGCCAGGTCGATATCCTCCAGCACCTTGACCCCGGTAAAGCTTGGCACGGTCGGCTGATACGTCGCCCAGTCGAACTTGGGTTTATTGGCAACGGAAGCCGCATAGCTCAGACGCTCGGTACGGGCGCTGCGGTTGGCGGTGCGCTCGCGCACATCGATGTATTCCAGGCGGGTACGCTCGACAAAGTCGGCTTTCAGCTCTTTCGACAGCAACTGGGTGGCCACGCCCACGGCGCGGGAGGCGTCGGTGACATAGACCACGGCATCGTTCTGGTACTTGGGCTCGAT
>JBFHPI010000478.1:0-2441 GCA_041592855.1 Pseudomonas sp. | reverse complement strand
GTGCCCCAGATCAGAACGGTAAGCAGATAGAGCGACAGGTTCATCAACAGACTCCCGGTGGATGCTTGAAAGTCTGCACCTGATCAACCAGGACGTTCTTGCATAAAGTTGCGCACTTTATGGCCCGCGCATTTTTAACTTGGGCCCGGGATCAGTGGCCTGGTACAACCTAATCCCCCAGCATCACGCAGATAACGCCATGACTCGACCACTGCTCCCCCTGAGCGAACAGGATGCCACCTACCTCTCCTCAGCCAGCGTCGGGAACGCCCTGGCTGAAGTATCGATTGAGACGCTCAATAGCCGCTGCTTCTGCATCAGCCTGGATCAGGCGGCGTTGCGCGATGCCCTGGAGTCGAGCCTGGGCCAGCCCGGCCTGTTCGAACTGGTGCGCGAACGCTGCCCCTACCTGTTTGCCGCCCATCCGGTATTCGTCGCCAAGACCCAGCTGGAAGGCATCGCCGAGCTGATCCGCGCCATCGACTCGGTGGTGGCCCTGCCGGCCTATCGCGAGCGGGTATTGGCCCGTTCGCCGGCGATCGCACGACATGAGCCGGGGGCCAAGGGGGTATTCTTCGGCTATGACGTCCATATCGGCGAAGACGGCTTGGGCCTGATCGAGATCAACAGCAATGCCGGCGGGGCCATGCTCAACGCCGCCCTGGCACGGGCGCAGCGAGCCTGCTGCCCAGCCATCGAACAGCTATTGCCGCCCGCCCTGCGAGCCGAAAGCCTGGAAGCCAATATCGTTGCCATGTTCCAGGAAGAATGGAGTCTGGGCGGATATAGCCGGCCGCTGCGCAGCATCGCCATCGTCGACGAGCAGCCCGAGCAGCAGTATCTGTACCCGGAGTTTTTACTATTCCAACAACTTTTCCAACGCCACGGCCTGCAGTCGGTAATCGCCGACCCCAGCGAGTTGAGCCTGCGTGACGGCCAGCTCTGGCATGGCGAACTGGCCATCGATCTGGTCTACAACCGTCTGACCGACTTCGCCCTGGACAACCCGGCCCACGCCACTCTGCGCCAGGCCTATATTGAGCGCGCCACCCTGCTTACCCCACACCCGCAGGCCCATGCCCTGTATGCCGACAAGCGCAACCTGGCACTGCTAAGCGATGCCGAGCAATTGCAGGCCCTCGGCGTGCCCGAGGATGTGCAGGCCCTGCTGCTGGCGGCCATTCCCCGTACCGAAGTGGTCGAGCCGGCCAATGCCGAACGCCTGTGGCGTGAGCGCAAGCAGCTGTTCTTCAAGCCCTGCGCCGGTTATGGCAGCCGCGCCGCCTACCGCGGCGACAAGCTAACCCAGCGCGTGTGGCAGGAAATCCTCGCCGGCGACTATGTGGCCCAGGCCCTGGTGCTGCCGGGGCAACGGGTGATGACCCACGAAAGCCCGGCGCTAAAGTTCGACCTGCGCGCCTATGCCTACCGCAGCCAGGTGCAGTGGCTGGCCGCACGCCTGTATCAAGGCCAGACCACCAACTTCCGCACCCCCGGCGGCGGTTTTGCGCCTGTCTACCCAGGACCGGAGGGCGGCTGTGGAGCGGGTTGCGACTGATCAGCTCGCAGGCGTCTGCACGATATGCCTGGGCAGCCCAATAGAAATCAGCGCCGCCAGCAGGACAAAGCCTGAAGACACCCACAGGCACGCCTCCAGGCCATAGGCCTGATACCCCCAGCCGGACAGCAGCGTGCCGATCAGCCGGCCCAGGGCGTTGGACATGTAATAGAAGCCGACATCCAGCGACACGCCATCTTCCTTGGCGTAGCTGACGATCAGGTAGCTGTGCAGCGAGGAGTTCACCGCAAACAGCGCGCCAAACAGCAGCAGCCCGCCGAGCAACACCCAGTGCGCCGACAGCCCACTGCCCAGACCCAGGGCGATGGCCGCCGGCAAGCCCGCCAGCAGCGCAGCCCAGACAAAGGCGGCGCGGCCATCCGGTACCTGGCCGCTGGCCTTGCCGGTAATGGCCGGGGCGAAGGACTGCACCAGGCCATAGCCGATCACCCAGGCCGCAAGAAAGCCGCCGACCAGCCAGAAATCCCAGCCAAACACACTGGACAGGTACACCGGCAGCGCCACCACAAACCACACATCGCGGGCGCCGAACAGAAACAGGCGCGCGGCCGACAGAATATTGATCGCCCGGCTCTTGGACAGCAGGTCGCGAAACTTGGGCTTGGCTTTCGCCTTGCCCAGATCCTTTTTCAGCAGCAGCAAACTGGCCAGCCAGATCAGAGCCAACATGGCGGCCATGGCCAGCACCGCACCGGTGAAACCGAGCAGCGCCAGCCATGCACCGCCCATAAAGAAGCCCACGCCCTTCAGCGCATTCTTCGAACCGGTGAGGATCGCCACCCATTGGTACAGGGTGCCCTGCTGGTTGTCCGGCACCAGCAACTTGATCGCGCTCTTGGCGCTCATCTTGTTCAGGTCCTTG
>JBFHPI010000477.1:0-2447 GCA_041592855.1 Pseudomonas sp. | reverse complement strand
TGGCGCAACGAGCTGATCTGGTGGTACGCCATCAGCACCCTGTTACTGCTGGGCTTCAGCCTGGCCTTCGGCTGGCTTGGCGCGCTGTTCTTTATGACCCAGGCGCTGGTCGCCTTTACCCTGCTGGAAATCGTCAACTACCTGGAGCACTACGGCCTGCACCGCCGCAAGCTGGACAACGGCCGCTATGAGCGCACCAACCCCAGCCATTCCTGGAACAGCAACTTCCTACTGACCAACCTGTTTCTCTTCCACCTGCAGCGCCACTCCGACCACCACGCCTACGCCAAACGCCGTTATCAGGTGTTGCGCCACTTCGACGACAGCCCGCAACTGCCCAACGGCTATGCCGGAATGATCGTCCTGGCCCTGATCCCGCCACTCTGGCGTGCGGTGATGGACCCGAGGGTACGCGCCTACTATGCCGGCGAAGAGCATCAGTTGACCGACTCGCAGTTGTTACCTCGCTAACCGGCTCCTTCTCAAAAGCCCCAACGGCGCTCGCCCTTGGGACTTTTCTTTGACTATGTCCAACAGCCGGCTGTGTTCGGTCAACGCCACCGAACTTGGGATGGACTGAATCTGTAGGGTGCGCCCTGCGCACCGGTATTGTGCTGCCAAACCTGGTGCGCACAGCGCACCCTACCCATAGCCCCTCTGCAAGGCAGGCCGCTGAGCCGGCCCTGTATGCAACTCATGCTGAGTCCAGAACCTTTTCCATTCTCTGTCCAGCTGCCTGCTAGCGTTAAGACCAAGGCCCGCTCGCCCTCATAACCCAATGGCATGACAAGCACTTGACCAAAGAGTCAAATATTTATTGACCCAAAAGTCAGAAAACTCTAGATTGAGCCCATGCCATGCCGTGTCAGAACGCCGCACCCCGCGGGGCAGCGCTCTAACAGGCCTGATACGAGAACAATAAAGTGCCTGGAGGTCGTCCTTGATCCAGTTTTTACTCAACCGGGAGCTGCGCACCGAGCATGCCCTCGACCCTAACGTCACCGTTCTGCAGTACCTGCGTGAGCACGTGGGTAAGACCGGCACCAAGGAAGGTTGTGCCTCTGGCGACTGCGGTGCCTGCACCGTGGTGGTGGGCGAATTGGATGGCGAGAAGGTGCGCTACCGCACCCTGAACTCCTGCCTGACGTTCGTCGCCAGCCTGCACGGCAAGCAGCTGATCAGCGTCGAAGACCTCAAGCACGAGGGCAAGCTGCACGGCGTGCAGCAGGCCATGGTCGACTGCCATGGCTCGCAGTGCGGCTTCTGCACCCCAGGCTTTATCATGTCGCTGTTCGCCCTGCAGAAGAACAGCAGCGGCTATGACAAGGGTCAGACCCTGGAAGCCCTGGCCGGCAACCTGTGCCGCTGCACCGGCTACCGCCCGATCATCGATGCCGCCGAGCAGGCCTGCTGCCAGAAGCAGCCGGATCAGTTCGACGCCTTCGAGGCCGAGACCCTGGCCCAGCTCAAGGCCATCGCCCCGCGCGAGACCGCCGAGCTCAACAGTGGTGACAAGCGTTGCCTGCTGCCGCTGACCGTGGCCGACCTGGCCGACCTCTATGCTGCCAACCCCGAGGCGCGCCTGCTGGCCGGTGGCACCGACCTGGCCCTGGAAGTCACCCAGTTCCACCGCGAACTGCCGGTGATGATCTATGTCGGCCATATCGAGTCGATGAAGCGCATTGAAGTCACCGCCCGCACCATCGAGATCGGCGCCGCCGCCGCGCTGTCTGACTGCTACGAAGCCCTGGCCAGCGAATACCCGGACTTCGGCGAGCTGCTGCACCGCTTCGCCTCCCTGCAGATCCGCAACCAAGGCACCCTGGGCGGCAATATCGGCAACGCCTCGCCGATTGGCGACGCCCCGCCACTGCTGATCGCCCTAGGCGCGCAGATCGTGCTGCGCAAGGGCAACACCAGCCGCAGCCTGCCGATCGAGGACTACTTCCTCGACTACAAGGTGACCGCGCGCCAGGAAGCCGAATTTATCGAGAAGATCATCGTGCCGCGGGCCCAGACAGCTCAGGCCTTCCGCGCCTACAAGGTATCCAAGCGCCTGGATGACGATATCTCCGCTGTCTGCGCCGCCTTCAACCTGAGCATCGAAGATGGAGTGGTGCAAGATGCCCGTATCGCCTTCGGCGGTATGGCGGCCATTCCCAAGCGCGCCAGCGCCTGCGAGGCAGCGCTCAGCGGCGGCATCTTCAACCAGGCCCTGATCGAGCGCGCCTGCAGCGCCCTGGCCGAGGATTTCACCCCACTCAGCGATTTCCGCGCCAGCAAGGAATACCGCCTGCTCACCGCGCAGAACCTGCTGCGCAAATTCTTCCTTGAGCTCAACGCTCCCGAAGTCGAAACCCGGGTGACCGCCTATGTCTAACCATACTCCCTACAAATCCCAGATCGAACTGGCCGAACTGTTCCGCGCCGGCATCACTACCGGTGTC
>JBFHPI010000476.1:0-2454 GCA_041592855.1 Pseudomonas sp. | reverse complement strand
GCAGGTAGCGCTGCTGTTGCTGATCCAGCAGCACCTCACCGATAAAGCCGAACTCACTCTCGGTCAGGCTGAGGATACGCCCCAGCAGGACATCAAAGCTTTCGCGTTGGTTGTCGGTCTGGATATAGGCCGCCTGGGCTTCGGCAATCAGCGCCAGCAGCTGACGTGCCTGCTCGCTTTCGCGATGGCGTTCCTGCAGTCGGGCCTGGTGCCCCAGCATCAGCTGGCGGGTGCTGGCGCGGGTGGCCCAGAGCAGCAGCAAGAGCAGGGTCAGCGTACCGAGCCAGGCCAGTATCCACTTGCCCATCAGTTGGCGCTTGTCGTCCTGGTGACGCTGGTAAAGCGGGCTGATATCGCGCCACAGCAGGGCAATGGCCTGGACGTTCTGCGGGCGTGTTGCGTTCAGGGCGTAGTCGGGCAGGATGATCTGGTTGAGCAGATAGTGCCGGCCCTGGTCCTCCAGCAGGCGCATGCTGTTGCCGGCATTGGGCTCGGGCAGCAGGCCGGCGGCCTGCCAGCGTTCAGCCTGGGGGCGTGAGGCCTTGGCCAGGCGCCAGGTGTCCGGGGGCTGTTGCAGGCCGCGCAGGGATTCACCGCTGCGCGGCGGCTCCATGGCTGAGTAGGTCAGGCGCAGGGCAATGCCGGCGTCCAGTTCGCGGTCGAGCTGGGACAGGTTATCGAACAGCTCGACCACCACCTCCAGCGCGCCAATGGTGCGCTCGCCCTGCAGGCTGTCGACCTTCAGCGGGCTGATGGCACGCACCCCGGAGCTGCGCGAGCCGAGGCTCAGGCCGGCCCGGCTGCGGCCATCGGCCAGGACCGCGCGCAGCATGGGCCGCTGGCTCAGCTGCAGATCGCCAAAAGCATTGGGGTTGTGCACCCGCAGCAGCACCTGCCCCTGGTCACCCAGGTGCACATAAAGACGAAAGGGATGCTTGTTCTGCAGAATGCGCCAGCGTGGCAGCAAACGGGTGTAGAGCTGATTGCGGATCTGTTGCAGGGTTGGGTGGTTGGCGGCCAGCTTCTGTTGCTGCAACTCATGGGCCTGGCGCACCAGCTCCACCAGCCAGGCATCGGCGGCCAGGGTTTCGGCCAGCAACAGGGCTTCGCCATCCTGACGCTGCTGGGTGCTGAGCAGGGCCATGCGCTGTACTTCACTCTGGCTGGCCAGTTGCAGCTGCCAGAGGCTGTCCCGTTCGTCCAGGGCGCGCCAGGCCAAACCAACGAACAGCAGCGTCAGACCTAGGCTGCCGAACAAGGCAATGACACGGATGGTAGTGGAGCTGGTCTGACCCATGCGGGGCTCTTGTTATGGATGTTTAACTCAACCCGGCCAGACGGCGCAGACGCGCCAGCTTGGTACTGTCCGGCTGTGGGCTCAACTCGCTGGCAGCCAGGTGCATGACAATGGCTTCGCGTTTGGTGTTGATGGTCGGTAGAGCATAGCAAGCGCCAATCAGCTCGCGCAGCGCATTGGGCAGCCGCCAGTGCAGCTTCAGGCGTGCGGCTATTTCGCTGCTGGCGTGGCCCAGGGTTCTCTCGAGTTCTTCCAGGCTCAGGGCCTGGCCGCTGTTGCGCCACAACTGGGCCTGTTGCAGGACGCACAGCTCGCCCATGCGATGCAGCAGGGCGGCGCTGTGCAGCGGCGCCGGGTCGAGGCGACAGGCACTGGCCAGCTCAGCCAGGCGTTGGCACAGGGCCTGGATCTGCTGGTACTGCGCCTGGGCCTGCAGGCTAAGTTCGGCATCCTCCAGTTCGGCCGCTGGATGCAGGCTCAGGCCCAGGGCGATATTCAGGCTGGTGGCCGCGCCCAGGGTCTGCAGGGCCTGGGCCAGACCCAGACAGAGGGTGCCGCCACTGCTGTACTGGGCGCTATTGGCCGCGGCCAGCAAGCGGGCGGTGATGGCGGGTTCGTCGCGACCCAGGGTGATCAGTTGAGGCAGGTCGGCGGGTTGCTGGCCCAGGGCTCGCAGCATCTTCAGGGTGCCGGGTTGCAGGGGCATATCCAGCTCATCGGTGGCCCGGCTGGCGAGAAATTCAGCAAAGCTGCTGCTGGAAGCCTGGCGGGCGGGCCCATCAAGATCTACCGAGGGCAGCAGTTTATCCAGGCACTCGAGCACCTTGGGCATCTGGAAGGGCTTGCTGATAAAGGCGCTGATGCGCAGCGGGCGCACCTCCAGCACGCTATTGCGGTCGGCGCGGCCGGTGATCAGCACCAGGGGAATCTGGCTGTCCTGCTGGCGGATCTGCTCCAGCAGACGGGTACCCGGACCGTCGGGCAGGTTCCAGTCACAGATCACCAACTCGGCCGGGTTGCGCTGCCACTCGTCCAGGGCCGCCTCGACCCGGCTCAGGCAACTGATCTGCGCCGTGGGTCGCAGGCTGTGGACGATCTGTTTGAGCAGGTCGGCAATCCAGGCATCGTCTTCGAGAATCAGTACACGCATACGCCAT
>JBFHPI010000475.1:0-2475 GCA_041592855.1 Pseudomonas sp. | reverse complement strand
ATGCGCCTGCATGCCGAGAAGGTTCGTCACCTGATCAATCCCCCCGGCCAATGGGTTGCAGTCACCAGCGGCCCAGCCTTCCGCGAACTGGCCATCCATACCTGGCAGGTCAAGTGCGACAGCTGTAACAACGTGCTTGATTTCGAGTTCGCCGTGGACGCTGCCCTAGGCAAGAAAACCCTGGCCCCCGCCGCCGAAGCACGCATCCGGGAGCTGGGCTGGACTCAGCGACAGGAAAAACACCTGTGCCCCAAGTGCCACAGCGCAGCAGCATGAGAGCCCTCCTGCCGATTCTGCTTGGCGCCAGCCTGTTGGGCTGCGCCAGTCCAGGGCCACATCTGCAGTACGAACATAGCTACCGAGTGGAATGGATAGGCGAGCGCCCGCTGATCGATCGCAGCCACCTGAGCATCACCTTCGGCGCCGATGGCCGCGCCTATGGCAGCGCCGGCTGCAACCACTGGTTCGCCGGCTATACCGGCGTGGAAGGGCAACTGCGCTTCGACCCGCCGGGTAGCACCCGCAAAGGCTGCGCTCCGGCGCTGATGGAACAGGAGCAGCGCTTTCTCGCCGCCCTGGCTCAGGTGCAGCGCTGGGACTTCAACGCCATCGGCCAGCTGCAGCTGTGGCCGGTCAGCGGCAAGCCGATTCGGCTATGGGCTGAATAACGCCGGGCCGCACCATGGCAAAGGGATAAATAGCGCCAAACGCATAACCATCTGCACGCCCAGTCGCGGACCAGCCTTGGACATGTCCACCCTAGGGTTCAAACAGATCCAGCTGCTCGTGACGACCGCGCAGGTCGACCAGACGCACCCCAACACCCAGCAAGCGAACCGGCTTATTGCCACGAGCATGGGCTGCACCCAACAACAACTGGTAGCTGTCCAGATCCCGCCGCGCCCCGCTCTGCTCCAGGGTGGTCTGGCTGAAGTCGTGGAACTTGATCTTGACGAAGGGCTTGCCTGGCCGATAACTGGCATCCAGCCGCGCCATGCGCCGCTCCAGCTCGGCCAGCAGCTCGGGCAACTCCGCCAGGCAGGCGGCCAGATCCGGCAGATCCTGCTCGAAGGTGTTTTCCACGCTGATCGACTGGCGCCGACTATCGGTCTGCACGGCACGCTCATCGATGCCCCGGGCCAGGCCCCACAAACGCTCGCCAAAACTGCCGAATTCACGCACCAATGCCAGTTTGGGCCACTCACGCAGGTCGCTGCAGCTGCGAATACCCTGACGTGCCAGTTTCTCCGCAGTGACCTTGCCCACCCCATGCAGCTTGCTCACCGGCAAGGCGGCGACAAAGTCTTCGACCTGATCCGGCGTGATGACGAACAGCCCATTAGGCTTGTTCCAGTCACTGGCAATCTTGGCCAGAAACTTGTTCGGCGCCACGCCGGCAGATACGGTGATATGCAGTTGCTGCGAAACGCGGCGGCGAATTTCCTGGGCAATGCGCGTGGCGCTGCCGGCAAAATGCGGGCTGTCGCTGACATCCAGATAGGCTTCATCCAGAGACAGGGGCTCGATCAGCTCGGTGTAATCGCGAAAAATGCCATGAATCTCCCGGGAAGCCGCCTTGTAGGCATCCATACGCGGCTTGACGATCAACAGATCCGGACACAGCTTGAGCGCCTGCCCCGAGGCCATGGCCGAGCGCACCCCATAGCTGCGCGCCTCGTAATTACAGGTAGCGATCACCCCCCGGCGATCCGCCGAGCCACCCACCGCCAACGGCTTACCCTGCAGGCGCGGGTCGTCACGCATCTCGATGGCCGCGTAAAAACAGTCGCAATCCACATGGATGATTTTTCTTTGACGGGTAAGCGCTTGATTATTTAATGGTTTCATCAGGGTTTGCGGATTCTATACCCGCTTTGAGACCCGCTTTTTATGCACTGCAAATGGTGGATATCAGACTTAAAACCAGCCAAGGATATAAGCGCCGACTGCGTGTGACTCCACAAACTATACCCACACGACCTGCGTCTCTCCAGAATCGAGGGTGCCAGATTTTTTGTGTGTACACCTCTCGACTTCTGACCGTTTCTGGCCGCGGCCGGCCTACCGCCACCAACAGTTTCTGCGCCAGTTGATCCCTCGCTCAGCAACACGGACAATCCTGTACAAGAATACAGTGATCACGACCATGTCCACCTCACTACCGCCTGAGCTCTACTACCTCAGTAATTTCCGCACGGCACTGGCCTGGGTGGCTGAGCGCTATGCCGATCTGCTGTCGGATGAAGAGCGCGCCTTTCTCGACACCTTCAACACCCTGGCCTGGCCATCCCAGGCCTTGCTGGTGCGCATGATCATGCGCAAGGGCTGCCATTTCCGCCTGAGCAAGCTCGTCTACCCGGAAATAGGCGACTGCCTGGGTGCTGCCGGTCCACTGCTTGAACAGGGCTGGATCACCGAGCAGGCGCTGCTGACAGTTGATGAGATTACCGAACTGCTGCGCAAGGACGAGCTACT
>JBFHPI010000474.1:0-2479 GCA_041592855.1 Pseudomonas sp. | reverse complement strand
GCCTATGCCCCGCACCCGGGTGTGGTCAGTTATCTGCAACCACTGGGGGCCTGGGTCGAGCCGGGCGATGCCCTGTTCGAGGTGATCGACCCGCTCAGTGATCGCCACAGCGTGATCCTCGCCGAAACCCATGGCGTGCTCTATGCCCGCGAGCGCCTGCGCTATGCCCAGCCGGGGCTGTGGCTGGCCAAGGTGGCCGGCGCCCAGCCCATTCGTCAGGGCCGTTTACTGACCGACTAAAAATAAGAGACCTCTATCATGTACACCCTGGAAATCGACAACCTGTACAAGCGCTACGGCAGCCATGAGGTGCTCAAGGGCGTCTCGCTCAAGGCCAAGGCCGGCGACGTCACCAGCATCATCGGCTCCAGCGGCTCGGGCAAGAGCACCTTCCTGCGCTGCATCAACCTGCTGGAGCAGCCCCATAGCGGGCGCATTCTGCTTAATAACGAAGCGCTCAAGCTCAAACCGCACAAGCTCACCGGCGAGCTGCGCGCCAGCGACCCCAAGCAGCTGCAGCGCATGCGCGCGCGCCTGGCCATGGTCTTCCAGCACTTCAACCTGTGGTCGCATATGAGCGCCCTGGACAATGTGATGGAGGCGCCGGTGCATGTGCTGGGTATCAGCAAGCAGGAGGCCCGGGAGAAAGCCGAGCACTATCTGCACAAGGTGGGCGTGGCCCACCGCAAGGACGCCTACCCGGCCCATATGTCCGGCGGTGAACAGCAGCGTGTGGCCATCGCCCGGGCCCTGGCCATGGAGCCAGAGGTGATGCTGTTCGACGAACCGACCTCGGCCCTGGACCCGGAACTGGTCGGTGAGGTGCTCAAGGTCATGCAGGATCTGGCCAGCGAAGGCCGCACCATGGTGGTGGTGACCCACGAAATGGGCTTTGCCCGCGAGGTGTCCAACCAGCTGGTGTTCCTCCACCAGGGCCGGGTGGAGGAAAGCGGCTGCCCGAAAGAGGTACTGGCCAACCCGCAGTCCGAGCGCTTGCAGCAGTTTCTTGCCGGCAGCCTGAAATAAGCAGCAACTGCCCCTGGGGTGGCCGGCTGGGATAGACTGCAGCCACGCCGGCCTGCGCCGCCCCACTTATCCTGCGTACCCAACCACCATGCCGAAAACTGCCGAGAACGCCACCGTCTATGCCGCCCCCGTGATGCGCAAGCTGGCCGAGCGCATCCCCACCCTGCAGCCCTCGTTGCGCAAGGTGGCCGAATTTATCCTGCGCCATCCGCTGAAAGCCGCGACCCTGACCATCGAAGACATGGCCGTGGCCACTGCCACCTCGCCGGCGGCGGTCAATCGTCTGGCCAAGGCCCTGGATCTGGGTGGCTACACCGGGCTCAAGGCCGAGCTGGTGAGCACCCTGCAGCAGATGGTGTCGCCGGTGGACAAGCTGCGCAGCGAGCTGGAGAGTCGCCCGGACGGCAGCTTCGGCCTGCATGAGCAGATCCAGATCGCCCGCAGCAACCTGGCCACCGCCGGGGCCAACAACAGCCCGGCCAGTTTCGACGCCTTTGTCGACTGTCTGATCCAGGCGCGCAAGATCTATATCCTCGGTTTCGGCAACAGTGCCTATATGGCTGGCCTGGCCGCCGCCAACCTGGTGCCCTTCTGTGCCGATGCCACGGCCATCAGCATGGAAGGTGGCAACGAAAACGCCGCCTACCGCCTGGCCGCCATCACCGAGCAGGATGTGCTGCTGGCCATCGCCATGCCGCGCTACAGCCTGGACACCCTGCAGCTGGCGCGCTTTGCCCGCGAGCGCGGTGCCTGCGTGCTGGCCATCACCGACTCGCCGGCCTCGCCCCTGGCCGGCATCGCCCGTCACACCCTGTTCGCCCCCGCCGATCACCCGGTGCTGATCAGCTCCAACAGCGCCGTACTGGCCCTGATCGAAGGCCTGGTGGCCGGGGTCATGGCGCGCAACAAGGAGGCGGTGCAACTGGCCGCTGAGCTGACCGAAAGCGTGATGGCCTATCTGCATGTGCCGAGCAACGAGAAACCGCCGCGCAAGAGCATCAAGCGCCGCGGCGGCCCCAAGTAGGCTGAATTATCCAAGGGCAGTGCAGTCTCAACTCCATCAAGCGCACCAAGGAGATCCACCATGAGCAGCGCCCCCGTACTCCGTCTGCTTTTGCTCGGCTTGCTGGTATTCGCTCTCAACGGCTGCAGCAGCCTGGGCGGGCATGATCCGCTGCAGGTCAATCTGGTGGGTATCGAGCCATTGCCCGGTGAGGGCCTGGAGATGCGTTTCGCGGTCAAGCTGCGGGTGCAGAACCCCAATGCCCGCGCGGTGGATTTTCAGGGTGTGGCCCTGCAACTGCAGGTCAATCAGCAGCCCCTGGCCAGTGGCGTCAGCGACCAGCGTGGGCAACTGCCGGGCTTCGGCGAGAGCCTAATCAGTATTCCGGTGAGCATCAGCGCCTACTCGCTGATGCGCCAGGCCTGGGCGGCCGCCGGTTACCAGCAGGGC
>JBFHPI010000473.1:0-2481 GCA_041592855.1 Pseudomonas sp. | reverse complement strand
ATTGCCGAACTCCAATAAGAACTCGCCTGAGAGCACCTTAAATGCCTGTACCGGATAGCTTTAAAGAAGGCCTGGCCCGTGGCTGGAAAACCTATAACGGCTCGCGCCTGGAAGCCGATCTGACCCTGGAAGCCGATGTGGCCATCGTCGGCAGTGGCGCCGGTGGCGGCACCACGGCGGAAATCCTCAGTGCGGCGGGCTACAAGGTGCTGCTGATCGAGGAAGGCCCACTGAAGACCAGCGACGACTTCAAGATGCTGGAGGACAAGGCCTACGCCGAGCTCTATCAGGAAGGCATCGGCCGCATGAGCAAGGACGGTGCCATCACCATCATGCAGGGCCGCGCGGTGGGCGGTACCACCCTGATCAACTGGACGTCCAGCTTCCGTACCCCCGCGCCAACCCTGGAACACTGGGCCAGGGAGCATGGGGTAAAAGGCCATAGCCCGGAGGAGATGGCCCCCTGGTTCGAGCGCATGGAACAGCGCCTCGGCGTCGCCCCCTGGGCCGTGCCGCCCAATGCCAACAACGCCGTGATCAGCAGCGGCTGTGACAAACTGGGTTACGAGTGGCAGACCATTCCACGTAACGTGCGCGGCTGCTGGAACCTCGGCTACTGCGGCATGGGCTGCCCAACCAACGCCAAACAGTCGATGCTGGTCACCACCATTCCCGCGGCCCTGGAAAAAGGCGGCGAGCTGCTCTATCTGGCCCGTGCCGAGAAGTTGCTGATCGAAGGCAACAAGGTCAGCGGCATCGAATGCCTGGGTATGGACGAACGCAGCGTGGCCCCCAATGGGCGCACCATCCGGGTCAAGGCCAAACACTATGTACTGGCCGGCGGCGGTATCAACACCCCAGGCTTACTGCTGCGCTCGAATGCACCGGACCCGCACCAGCGCATCGGCAAGCGCACCTTCCTGCACCTGGTGAACTTCTCTGCGGCCCTGTTCGAACAGGTGATCAACCCCTTCTACGGCGCGCCGCAATCGATCTATTCCGACCATTTCCAGTGGGATGACGGCGCCGCCGGGCGCCTGTCCTACAAGCTGGAAGTACCGCCCCTGCAGCCGGCCCTGACCGCCACCCTGCTCGGCCGCTTCGGCATCGACAATGCCCTGCGCATGGAGCAGCTGCCCAACACCAACGTGATGCTGGCCCTGCTGCGCGACGGTTTCCACCCGGACAGCGCCGAGGGCCGGGTAGAGCTGCGCGGCGACGGCAGCCCGGTGCTGGACTACCGCATGACCGACTACACCTGGGACGGCGTGCGCCGCGCGTTCCATAGCATGGCCGAGATCCAGTTCGCTGCCGGGGCCAAGGCCGTGCTGCCGCTGCACGCCGATGCCGGCTATGTCAAAACCCTGGCCGAAGCCCGGCAACTGATCGACGGACTGGACCTTGCCCTGTACCGCACCCGCCTGGGCAGCGCCCATGTGATGGGTGGCTGCGCCATGGGCGAGGACCCGCAGCAGGCAGTCACCGACAGCCTGGGTCGGCATCATCAGTTAAGCAACCTGTCGATCCACGACGGCTCGCTGTTCCCCACCAGCATCGGCGCCAATCCGCAGCTGTCGATCTATGGCCTGACCGGCAAACTCAGCAGCTTGCTGGCCGAGCGGCTCAAGAACGCCTGATCCCGCCCACGTCACCGGCCAGCCGAGGCCGGTGACCTCCCCACATCAACCGCACCCGACTTGGCCGCAGTTGCTTTGCTGCGCTACCATCCGACTCCCCAACGGACCCGCCAGGACGTCACGATGAATCGAGTGTTATACCCAGGCACCTTCGACCCCATCACCAAGGGGCACGGCGACCTGGTCGAGCGTGCTGCGCGCCTGTTCGATACGGTGATCATCGCCGTTGCGGCCAGCCCGAAGAAAAACCCGCTGTTTACCCTTGAACAGCGCGTGGCGCTGGCCCGGGAAGTGACCAAGCACTTGCCGAATGTGGAAGTGGTGGGCTTTTCCACCCTGCTGGCGCATTTCGCCAAGGAACAAGGCGCCAATGTCTTTCTGCGCGGCCTACGTGCGGTGTCCGACTTCGAATACGAATTCCAGCTGGCCAATATGAACCGTCAGCTGGCGCCGAACGTGGAAAGTCTGTTTCTCACCCCCTCGGAGAAATACTCCTTTATCTCTTCGACTCTGGTGCGGGAAATCGCGGCCCTGGGCGGCGATATCTCCAACTTTGTCCACCCGGCCGTGGCCGAGGCCCTGAGAGAGCGCTTTAAGGGCTAAAATCTGTTTAGCGTTGTGCTGTTTTATTGCGGTACCTGCGGGTACAGCTGGAGTCCGTTATGTCCCTGATCATCACCGACGACTGCATCAACTGCGACGTCTGCGAGCCCGAGTGCCCCAATGGCGCCATTTCCCAGGGTGAGGAAATCTACGAGATCGACCCCAACCTGTGCACCGAGTGCGTCGGTCATTACGACGAACCCCAGTGCCAGCAGGTCTGCCCGGTGGACTGCATCCCGCT
>JBFHPI010000472.1:0-2483 GCA_041592855.1 Pseudomonas sp. | reverse complement strand
TCGCCGGCATGGGGGTTGAGGCCGCAGACCAGGATGCGCGGCTGCTTGATGCCGAACTTGTTTTGCAGGTCGGCATGCAGAATCCGGGTGACTCGCATAAGGCGTTCGCCGGTAATGGCATCGGCCACTTGGCGCAGCGGCAGGTGGGTAGTCACCAGGGCCACGCGCAGCCCGTGGGTGGCGAGCATCATCACCACCTGTTCGGTGGCGGTGAGTTCGGCGAGAAACTCGGTATGGCCGGAGAAGGCGATGCCGGCCTCGTTGATCACGCCCTTATGCACCGGGGCGGTGATCATTCCGGCGAAGGTTCCGTCCAGGCAGCCCTGGCCGGCGCGGGTCAGGGTCTGCAGCACATAGCCGGCATTGGCCGGGTTGAGTTGGCCGGGCGTTGCTGGCGTGGCCAGGGGAGTATTCCAGATATACAGGCTGCCGGCCGGCGCTGGCTGCTGGGGCCACTGACCAGGGCCGACCTCAAGCAGTTCGATCTGCAGGCCCAGCTGGCTTGCGCGCTCGGCCAGCAACGGACGGCTGGCGATGGCTACCAGGGCGTGGGGCTGCGCATCGCGGGCCTGCAGCAGGCACAGATCGGGGCCGATACCGGCGGGCTCGCCTGGGGTCAGGGCGAAAAGGAGGGCAGTCATGCAGGGCTCTCGTCAGTCAGGTGTAGGTCTATCTTAGGTCGGCGTGGCAGAAACGAAAAAGCCCGACACCAGGGTCGGGCTCTTCTCGTCGTTACCGATTAAAGCTTGATTTCGACGTAGGCTTCGTCGCGGATCTGACGCAGCCAGGCCTGCAGCTCTTCCTCGTACTTGCGATTGCGCAGCAGGTTGGCGGCTTGCTGCTCGCGGAACTGCTCGCTGGTATCGGTGGCGCGACGGCCGAGGACTTCCAGCACGTGCCAGCCGAAGGGGCTCTTGAACGGCTTGGACAGCTCACCTGCCGGGGTCTGTTCCATCACCGCGCGGAATTCCGGCACCAGGGCATTCGGGTCGATCCAGCTAAGCACGCCGCCATTGAGGGCCGAGCCTGGGTCTTCGGAGAAGTTCTTTGCCAGCTCGGCGAAATCTTCCCCGGCCTTGATGCGCTGATACAGACGCTCGGCCAAACGCTGGGCGTCGGCTTCGCTGCGGATTTCACTGGGCTTGATCAGGATATGGCGGACATTGACCTCGTCGCGCACCTGGCTGTCGCCGCCGCGCTTGTCCAGCAGCTTGAGCATGATAAAGCCGCCCGGGGTGCGCAGCGGTTCGGTGACCTGGCCCACATTGAGGGCGCTGAGCATTTGATCAAAGGGTGGTGGCAGCTGGCCGGCCTTGCGCCAGCCCATTTCACCACCTTCCAGTGCGGTTTCACTGGCGGACTGGGCGATGGCCAGCTGGGCGAAATCGGCACCCTGCTGCAACTGCTGATACACATCCTGGGCCTGACGCTCGGCTGCCTGGATCGCGCTGGGCGAGGCACCTTCCGGTACCGGAATGAGGATATTGGCCAGGCGAAACTCGGCGGACAACTGCATCTTGCCCAGATCCGAGGCGAGGAAATTCTGGATTTCCTGATCGGTGACCTGGATGCGTTCGGCTACCCGACGCTGACGCACGCGGCTGATGATCATCTCGCGCTGGATCTGGTCGCGGGCATCCATATAGGACAGACCATCGGCCGCCAGGGCGGCGCGGAACTGATCGAGGTTCATGCCGTTGCGCTGGGCAATGGTTTCCATGGCCTGGTTCAGCTCTTCATCGGTGATACGGATGCCGGAGCGCTCACCGATCTGCAGCTGGATGTTCTCGATGATCAGGCGTTCCAGGACCTGCTGGCTGAGCACATGCTCCGGCGGCAGGGCCGCGCCACGCTGGGCAATGGTCTGCTGCACTTCGCGCAGACGGGTGTCCAGCTGACTTTGCATGACCACGTCGTTATCGACGATGGCCACGACCCGGTTCAGTGGCTGTACCTGGGCCTGGGCCCCGGTGGTGATAAGCAGCGCGCCCAGCAGCAGCGGGCGCATGCAGTTAGAAAGCTTTGTCTTCACGTTCACGGTAACCTTGAATGCCTTGGTCGAGGAAAGTCTCAACCTTGTTGCCCATTACGCCACCCAGGCCCTTGAGCACGATTTGCAGGAAGATGCCGCGATCCGCTTCGTCGTTGAGCGACGGATTGAGGCTGACTTCGTCGTAGTCGATCCAGTAGCGGTTGATCAGGCGCAGTTTCCAGCAGCAGCTGTCGTACTCGAAGCCGGCGAAGGCCTCCAGGGTGCGGTCACGGCCGTAGTCATACTGCCAGCGGGAAATCACGCTCCACTGCGGCACGATCGGCCAGATCACCGAGAAGTCATGCTGGCTGACCTTGTAGTAGTCCTTGATATATTCAGGTGTGCCTGGGGTGCCATAATCGCCGCCGCCCACGACCCAACTGCCGCTCGCTTCATCGTAACGCACGACATCATTGCGATAGCGGTAACCGGCATTGATGATCTTGTTCGG
>JBFHPI010000471.1:0-2494 GCA_041592855.1 Pseudomonas sp. | reverse complement strand
TCAGGTCGCGCACATCCTGGCGAGTAATCCGTTGTTCGGCAAAGGCCTGCATGAGCGGTGCACTGTAGACATAGCCAAGCTGTGTGCCCAGTACCTTGCCTTTGAGATCTTCCAGGCTCTGGATGGAGGGCTGCTGACTGAGGGTCAGTCGCACATCCTCTTCGCTATAGAGTGGTGGTGACCAGTGAAAGCGCTGGGGGTCATGCACCCACAGTGGGTTGGCATTACAGATCACATGAATACGCCCGCGCAGCATGAACTCTTCAATGCGCTTGTTCGGGGTTTCCACGAAACGGGTCTGCAAGCCCAGGCTTTGACCGATTGCGTTACCAAGAAGATAGGTAAAACCACCGCGCAGCTCTTGTTCATGCACTTCTACGTAGGGCATGCCATCGGCGCTGGCAACCCCCCTGCGCAACTCTTCGGCGCTGGCGCCAAGGGTCAGGATCAGTAGCAGTAAGGCTGTGGCGTTGCGCAAAACGTGCCCCCAAGGCATTGCCAGGCTGACTGCCAGGAGTATAGATCACCCGCTTTACTGCGCTCGGCTGTTAAGATGGCCGCCTGCACGGGAGTTGTGAATGCGTTGCCTGGAGATTGAAGAATGAGTGTGCAAGTGATTCAGCGCGACGGTGCGCCGGAGTATGCGGTGTTGCCCTGGGCCGAGTACCAGGCGCTGTTGCAAGCGGCAGGGCAGGCTGCCGGCGCTGCCCCGCAGGTTGCCGGCAACCGAGCGCGTCTGACCCAGCTGACGGCGCTACGTGAGGCCAAGGGCCTCAGCCTGGAACAATTGGCGCGTAATGTGGGGATCAGCCCCCCCTACCTGGGCATGATCGAGCGTGCCGAGCGCCAGCCGGACGATGCCATTTTGCGTGCGCTGGCCTGGCATCTGGGGGTCGAGGGTTGGGAGTTGGAGTCTTGAGCGTGCGCATCAGTCGTCAACACTGGCAGGCGCTGCTTAGCGAACTGGAAGATGCCCAGCGCCAGCGTCATATGCTGACCTATCGGGCGCTGATTGAGCGCCTGGCTCTGCCCAGTCCGGCCATGCAGACCCTGGCCGCAGCCCTGGAGCACCTGGCGACCCTGGATGCCCGGGCCGAGCGCCCCCTGCGCAGTGCCCTGGTGATCAGCCAGGGTGCCAGCCGTTTGCCGCGCACCGGCTTTTTCGATTGCGTCAGCCGCCTTGGGCGCTTTAACGGTGCGCCGGATGGTGTCGCTGCCGCGTCATGGCACGCTGCCGAGGTGGCGCGGGTTTTCGAGTTCACTTACCCCGAGGACGAGTAAGTGCTGCTGCAGCTGCGTGCGCGTCTGAGTTATGCCCTGGCGCGGCGCTTGTTTCACTGGCCATGGCTGCTGCGCCAGCCGCGCGCCTGGCGCTGGATGGAAGGCCAGTTCGCCCGTCAGGCCAGGCTGGGTGATGTCTCGGCGCAGAGCTTTTACGGCCATATCCTGCTTTTTCGTGGGCAGGGCCTGGGCGCTCGGCAAGAGGGCCGACGCCTGTTGGCCCAGGCGGCTCAGGGCGGCGATGGCAAGGCCGCTTATCAGCTGGGGCTATTGAGCTGGCAGGGCGATGCCCAGCGCCCGAGCGACCCCCTGCAAGCTGCGCATTGGTGGCAGCTGGCAGCCGAGGCCGGTCATCCAGTGGCGGCTCAGCGTCTGGCCAGGCTATATGCCGAAGGTGCCCCAGGCGTGGCCGTGGACCTCGCGCGCAGCCAGCGCTATCGCCAGCAAGCGGCCGAGCTCGGGTTGTAAGCGCGGTTCAGGCCGATAACCTGTGGGTGTCGATAATGTGCAGGCTGTAGCCCGGTACCGCCTTGGCGCTGTGCTTGGCTTCCGACGCCAGGCTGGCCAGTTGGCTGGCGTCCAGGTGACGGCATTGTTCAGGGTATAGGTGCACCACCCCGAGGGAGAGTGACAATAGCGGGAACTCCTGGCGCTTGCCCTGCCGATCTCGGGAGATAAAGCAACCGGCCTGCAGGTCTTCTTCGCGGTAGAAGCGCCGGCACTGGTTCTGAAAATCTTCCAGCAGGCGATTGAGGCGTGGGCGCCAGTCTTGCGGGCTCAATACCAGAAGAAAATCATCGCCGCCGATATGGCCGACAAAGTCCCGCGCCGGGTCGACCTTCTCCTTCAGACACTGGGCCAGGCAGAGCAGCACTTCATCGCCCCTGGCATAGCCGTAGAGGTCGTTGAAGGGCTTGAAGCTGTCGATATCCACATAGCAGATCAGCGCTTCCCGGCCTTGCTCCAGCAGGCGGGTCAGGCACTGCTGGATCGGCACGTTACCGGGCAGCAGGGTGAGCGGGTTGGCATGCCGGGCCTGCTGGATTTTCAGTTCGGTGATCAGACGCAACACGTCGATCACCCGGCCCAGCCCCTTGTATGTGCTACCCAGTGTGATGATGAAATCCTCCTCGATACGCTGGCGGGCGCGGTTGGTCAGCAAGCGACTGACCTGTTGCAGCGACTGGTCTATCTCGACCGCGAGAAAGTCATC
>JBFHPI010000470.1:0-2502 GCA_041592855.1 Pseudomonas sp. | reverse complement strand
AATACGCGCGCCATTGGCGCCGCCACGCATGTCACTGCCGCGGAAGGTGGAGGCCGAAGCCCAGGCGGTGCTGACCAACTGGGCGATGGACAGACCACTGGCGAGGACCTTGGCCTTGAGCGCGGCGATATCCTGGGCATCAATCAGCGCATGGTCGACAGCCGGCACCGGGTCTTGCCAGATCAGTTCTTCCTTGGGCACCAACTTGCCCAGGTAGCGGGCGCGCGGGCCCATGTCGCGGTGGGTCAGCTTGAACCAGGCGCGGGCGAAGGCGTCGGCGAATTCCTGCGGGTTCTGGTGGAAACGGCGGGCGATCTTCTCGTAGGCCGGGTCCATGCGCAGCGACAGGTCGGCAGTGGTCATCATCGGCGGATGCTTTTTCGACGGATCGTGGGCATCCGGAATCATATGTTCTGGTTTGACGTCCTTGGCCACCCACTGGTGAGCGCCGGCCGGGCTCTTGGTCAGCTCCCATTCGTAACCGAAGAGCATGTCGAAGTAGCCCATATCCCATTGAGTCGGGTTGGGCTTCCAGGCGCCCTCGATACCACTGGTGGTGGTGTGCACGCCTTTGCCGGTACCCAGCTTGTTGATCCAGCCCAGACCCTGTTCTTCGATAGGCGCGGCTTCCGGCTCGGGACCGACCAGGGCCGGGTCGCCAGCGCCGTGGGCCTTGCCAAAGGTGTGACCGCCGGCCACCAGGGCTACGGTTTCCTCATCGTTCATGGCCATACGGGCGAAGGTTTCCCGTACATCGCGACCCGAGGCCACTGGGTCGGGATTACCGTCCGGGCCTTCCGGGTTGACGTAGATCAGGCCCATCTGCACGGCGGCTAGGGGGTTGTCCAGCTGGCGGTCGCCGGAATAGCGGCTGTTGTCTTTATCGCTGGTGGCCAGCCACTCGGTCTCGGCGCCCCAGTAGATATCCTCTTCCGGTTCCCAGATATCCGGGCGGCCGCCACCAAAGCCGAAGGTCTTGAAGCCCATGGATTCCAGAGCGACGTTACCGGCGAGGATAAACAGGTCGGCCCAGGACAGTTTACGGCCATATTTCTGCTTGATTGGCCAGAGTAGACGGCGGGCCTTGTCCAGGTTGCCATTGTCCGGCCAGCTGTTGATGGGGGCAAAACGCTGGTTGCCGGTACCCGCGCCACCACGGCCATCGGCGATGCGATAAGTGCCGGCGGCATGCCAGGCCATGCGGATCATCAGGCCGCCATAGTGCCCCCAGTCGGCCGGCCACCAGTCCTGGGAGTCGGTCATCAGGGCGGTAAGATCCTTGACCACGGCATCCAGGTCGAGGCTTTTGAATTCTTTGGCATAGTCAAAGTCAGCGCCCATGGGATCGGACTTGGCGGAGTGTTGGTGCAGGATCTTCAGATTGAGTTGATTGGGCCACCAGTCTGCGTTCGTCTGGCCGCCACCTGCGGTCACATTCTTGTTGGTGGCCCCGGCGAACGGGCATTTCGATTCGTTGGACATGGTTCGTTCCTTCTGTTGATTACACCTAACTGCTTACATCAGCTTGGATTCCGACTGCCGATTATTGAAATAGGTTTCGCTAATGGCAGTTATAGTCGTCACAGCCGCAGCCCGGTTCTGTGCCTAAGCCCGACCTGTCTGCGACCAATTCCGTCTGCAAGGTATAGCAGCCCCAGGCGCGGACGTTGCCTGCCAGGGCGATACAAACAAAACTATATGACCAACAAGTCACCCGCATTTTTCAGGTGCAATCATGAGCAGCGAGCAGCATCCCGAGCCTCCCCATAGCACCGTCAGCGACGCGCAGGTGCTGGCCTATATGGAGCGCCAGCTGCGCTCTGGCCGGGTCAAGCCTGCGGTGCTGGTACCGCTGACGCAGAAGGCCTTTGCCGAGGCCAGCCATGAGCAGCTTCTGCGCTGTTTCAATCAGCTGGATTCCTCTTTGTTCAAGCGCTAGGAGCCCATATGCCTGCCCAGCTGCGCGCCCTGCAGGGCGATATCACCACCCTGGTGGCCGATGCCATCGTCAACGCGGCCAATCGCTCGCTGCTGGGCGGTGGTGGCGTGGATGGGGCGATTCATCGTGCCGCCGGGCCCGGGTTGCTGGAGGAATGCCGCAAACTGGGCGGCTGCCCCACTGGCGAGGCCCGGCTGACCCGGGGCTATAACCTGCCGGCGCGGTATGTGATCCATACGGTGGGCCCCATCTGGCAAGGCGGCGGGCAGCAGGAGGCGCAGCTGCTGGCCGCCTGCTATCGCAACACCATGGCCATCGCCGCCCGGCAGGGCCTGCACAGTCTGGCGTTTCCCTGCATCGGCACCGGGGTTTATGGCTACCCGGCCGATGCCGCGGCACAAATCGCTGTGGCCCAGGTGCGGGCTTGTCTGGAACAATGCCCGCTGCTCGATGAGGTGTTGTTCTGCTGTTTTTCCAGCGCCGACCTTGAGCGTTATCAACGCCTGTTAGGCAAGGATGCATTGCCATGCTAAGCAAACTTCTGGTCACTGTCGGTATCCTTT
>JBFHPI010000469.1:0-2519 GCA_041592855.1 Pseudomonas sp. | reverse complement strand
TGATGATCAGGTTGATCTTCTGGCCGTTGAGTTGCTTAAGGGCATCGCGGCCGTCGACGGCTTCGAGTACCTGGTGGCCGGCACTGGTGAGGGTCATCTTCACCAGTTGGCGCATGGACAGTGAGTCATCGACGATCAGAATGGTTTTGCCGCTCATGGCTGGTCTCCGGGCGAGTGTTCAGAAGAAGGTCACGTCACTGCTGGCGGCCTTGCGGCGCTGTCCGTGGCGTTCTTCATCGGTGGTGAAGTGTTGGCGCAGCTCCCTGAGCCAGCGCTGGGGGTCGGCCAGGCAAGGGTCCTGGCTGATGACCGCCTGCTGCAGGCGTTGCAGGTCGGTCTGCAGGTGGTCGAGCATCTGGTCGGTGCGATCCTGAAACTGCAGGCCGACGACGATCTGTTCGATATCACCCTGGGTAGTACGGGCATCCTGCTGCAGCCGGGCGGAGGTCTCGGACAGCTCCTTGAGGTTGAGGCCCAGGCTGTGCATCACCTGGCCGGCAATCTGGTCGAGGTACTGCAGATTGCTGGTTTCATAGCCGGCCATTTCCTGGGCTGCACCCACGGTTGAACGGATGGCCTGGTTGATTTCGCCGACTTTCTCGCCCATACGCTGTCCAGTCTCCGCGGACAAGGTAGAAAGCTTGCGCACTTCGTCGGCAACCACGGAGAACCCTCGGCCATGTTCGCCGGCGCGGGCTGCTTCGATGGCGGCGTTGAGGGCCAGCAGGTTGGTCTGGCTGGCGATATCCTGCACGCGTTTGGCCATGGCCTGCAGTTCGCTGGCATAGTCATTGAGGTATTCGATGGTGGTCAGCAGATGGGCTTTGTGGCGGCTGGCATCATGAAAGGCTTGCACCACTTCATTAAGTCGCTCCTGGGCCTGGCGCAGGCTGGTACTCATGCCATCGCCGCCAATCACCTGTTCGGAGCTGGCCAGGGTTTGGCCCAGGCGCTGGCCGAGTGCATCGAAACGGCCGAACAGCTGCCCAATATTGGTCTGCACCAGAGTCCGTACCTGGCCCAGGTTCTGGCTCCAGGTGGGCAGAACCTCCAGCAGCAGGGGCTCAACCGAGAGAGGTGGCTCTTCCACTACCAGCGGTTCGACCACGGCCTCGACGACGCTGGCAGTTTTGGGGCGCAGGAGCAGGGCGGCCAGGGCCGCCAGCAGCAGGCCCAGGCCACTCATCCAGGTTTGGCCGATGACGAGACCGCCTGTGCTGGTGAGCAAGGCAATCCAGAGAATGCAGTAGGTGAACACCATTGGGGCTCCGGTCAGGCGAGACAAGATGCTGCGCATGCTAGAGCGGGGATGGGGCCTGTGAAATCGGGGTCCCCCCTAGGCTCGACTAGGGGACACCTTAGGTCTTGGCTGTGCTTCAACCCGGGGCGGGTCGGCGAGAGTCGAGGTAGAGGGCCCGCACCCATGTCAGGGGATTTTGCTGATGCTGGGAGGCCGGGCGTTGAATGAGACGAATGGCCCCTCTCAGGGCCACCCCTGGTGATGCGTGGCTCAGCCCATATCGATCAGTACCAGTTCAGCGTCTTCCAGGGCAGTGATGTACAGCACCTCTTCATCCCGGATCGCGACCCCATCGCGCGCCTCGGCCTGCAAACCGTTGATAGTGAAGCTGCCGCTGGCCCCAACCAGATAAGCCTGGCGTGCGGCGCCCAGTTGATATTCGACGCTCTGGCCCTTGGCCAAAGTGGCGGCGGCCAGGCGGGCATCGGCGCGGATCGGCAGAGCGTCGCCATCTTCGCTATAACCGCTGGCCAGGGTGACAAAGGCGCCGGCACGCTCGCCCTTGGGGAAGGGCTTGCTACCCCAGGAGGGCGGCAGGCCAGTCTGATTGGGCTGGATCCAGATCTGGAACAGCCGAGTCGGCTGGTCTTCCAGGTTGAACTCGCTGTGGCGGATGCCGCTGCCGGCGCTCATCACCTGAACGTCGCCGGCTTCGGTGCGACCCATATTGCCCAGGCTGTCCTTGTGGGTAATGGCGCCCTGGCGGATATAGGTGATGATTTCCATATCCCGATGCGGATGAGGAGGAAAGCCCGAGTGGGGGGCAATCTCATCGTCATTCCAGACCCGCAGGCTGCCCCAGCTCATCCGCAGCGGGTCATAGTATTCGGCGAAGGAGAAGTGATGGCGGGCGTTCAGCCAACCGTGATTGGCGGCGCCGAGTTGGGCAAAAGGGCGTACTTCGATCATTGGGGTATCCTCAATATGGACGTTGCCAGGATGATCCATCAGTTTGATGTGAATAAAAAATCAAACTATGCGCCGCTATTATCGATTAAATGGATTGTTTGCCTGGCCGCTGCTTTTCGGTCACGCCGCTGCGCAAGGTCGATGTCCGGGACAGGGGCGCATCTGGTGTCGGTCCCCGGCCTGAGGCATGATGGCGAAGCGCCCCGTGGCTTCAGAGTCACTGCAGCTGGCCGATAAGCTGTTGCAGCTGAGCTAGGCTCTATAGGCAGAACCATCAGGAGTAGACAATGGCTGGCATTCTCGACACGGT
>JBFHPI010000468.1:0-2520 GCA_041592855.1 Pseudomonas sp. | reverse complement strand
TTACGCGGCGCGCGAGTAGCGCGACGCTCCCTGCTCTTGAGGCTGGCGCCGCTAACCCATCCTACGAGGCATGCAGCTTGAAGCTTGAAGCCGAGTTATCCGCTTTTCTCGAACACCTGCGCAGCGAGCGTCAGCTGTCGCCCCACACCCTGAGCGGCTACGGCCAGGACCTGGCCAAGTTGCTGGCCTTCTGCACCAGCGAGAACCTCAGCGACTGGCGCCAGCTGGACGCCCCACGCCTGCGCCGCCTGCTCGGCCGCCTGCACCTGCAGGGCCAGTCCAGCCGCAGCCTGGCGCGGCTGCTCTCGGCCACCCGCGGCCTGTATCGCTACCTGCTGCGCGAAGGCCTGTGCGAGACCGACCCGGCCAGCGGCCTGATGCCGCCCAAGGGCGAACGGTGCCTGCCCAGAACCCTGGACACCGACCGCGCCGCACAGTTGCTCGATGGCGCCCAGGCAGACGACTTTATCGCCCGCCGTGACCAGGCCATGCTGGAGCTGTTCTATTCCTCCGGGCTGCGCCTGTCGGAGTTGGTCGGCCTGAATCTGGATGGCCTGGACCTGGCCGCCGGCCTGGTGCGGGTAGTCGGCAAGGGCAACAAGACCCGTGAACTGCCGGTGGGACGCATGGCGCGCCAGGCCCTGGAGCACTGGCTGCCGCTGCGGGCCCAGGCCAAACCGGCCGACGGTGCCGTATTTATCAGCCAGCAGGGCCGCCGCCTCGGCCCCCGTGCCGTGCAGCTGCGGGTGCGCCAGGCCGGCGTGCGCGAGCTGGGCCAGCACCTGCACCCGCATATGCTGCGCCACAGCTTCGCCAGCCATATGCTGGAGTCTTCCCAGGACCTGCGCGCGGTGCAGGAGCTACTTGGGCATGCCGATATCGCCACCACCCAGGTCTACACCCACCTGGACTTCCAGCACCTGGCCAAGGTCTATGACCAGGCTCACCCCCGGGCCAAACGCAAGGGCACGACAGAATGAGCATCCAGCTGATCACCTTCGACCTCGATGACACCCTGTGGGATGTCACCCCGGTGATGCAGGACGCCGAGGCGGCGCTGCGCAACTGGCTGGCCCTGCACGCCCCGCGCCTGGGGGCCGTACCGGTGGAACACCTGTGGGCCATCCGCGCCCGCCTGCTAGAGGCCGACCCCATGCTCAGACACCGGTTAAGCGAGCTGCGCCGGCGCATCCTGTTCCATGCCCTGAGCGAGGCCGGCTACCCAGAACAGGACGCCCAGGCCCTGGCCGAAGCCGGTTTTCAGGTGTTTCTCGCCGCCCGCCACCAAGTCGAGCTGTTCGCCGAGGTCCACCCTACCCTGGAAACCCTGGCCAACCGCTACCAGCTGGGGGTGATCACCAACGGCAATGCCGACGTGCGCCGCCTGGGCCTGGCCGACTACTTCCAGTTCGCCCTGTGCGCCGAGGAACTGGGCGTGGGCAAGCCCGACCCCAAGCCGTTTACCGAGGCCCTGAAGCGCGCGGGCATTGCCGCCGAACATGCGGTGCATATCGGCGATCACCCCAGCGACGATATCGCCGGCGCCCAGGCCGCCGGCCTGCGCGCCATCTGGTTCAACCCCCAGGGCAAGGTCTGGGACGCCAGCCACCGTCCCCACGCCGAAATCGCCAGCCTGGCCGAGTTACCAGCCTTGCTGCATAGCTGGGCGTAGCGGCCAATAAAAAACCCGCAGGCTTTTGACCTGCGGGTTTGGCGATTCGGGCAGTCAATCAGATGGGACGGCTGCCGTACTTGCTGTCCGGCTTCTTGGGCGGATCGGCCACTACATTGGCCTCGACTTCCTGCACCTTGCCGCCACGGGCGAGGAATTCCTCCATGGCGCGGGCCAGGGCATCGCGCTCCTTCTGCTTGGCTTCGATGCTGGGCAGCTCTTCGACATCGACCGCGGCCTTGGCCTTCTTGCTCTTGCTCGCCGGAACAACCTCGTCGTCGCCCTCGTCATCGACGCTGTCGCCATCATCGGCGGCCGCCAGCTCTTCGCCGTCGTCCTCGTCTACACCTTCCAGCTCGTCCTGTTCCAGATCTTCGTCGCTCATGTTCAACCTCATGACTTGCGAAAAGCAGAGTAGTTATAGCCCAGCTGCGTCAGCTTTCTAACGTCGCCGGAAAAAATTCAACGGGTCTTGCTTTGGGCGAGCACTCGCGCCATGGCCAAACACGCTTTACGGCGCGCATTCTAGCGCGCCTGCAGAAAAAACAAAGGGCGCCCGCAGGCGCCCTTGTCTAACACTGAAAGAATCAGTTCTTGGTGAACTCCGGATAGGCTTCCATGCCGCACTCGGACAGGTCCACACCTTCGTACTCTTCTTCCTCGCTGACGCGCAGGCCGATCACCAGCTTGATCACGAACCAGACCAGCAGGCTGGCACCGAAGACCCAGGCGAAGATGGCGCCGATACCCAGCAGCTGAGCACCCAGGCTGGCATCACCATTGGTCAGGCACACGGCCAGCAGACCCCAGACACCGACCACACCGTGTACCGAGATGGCACCGACCGG
>JBFHPI010000467.1:0-2530 GCA_041592855.1 Pseudomonas sp. | reverse complement strand
TGGCTGGCAGCTGCAAGCCGCCGCCAGCGGCATGCTCGCCGACCATCAGCAAGGAGCGTCCCAGGTCTGCACCGCTGGCCAGGCAGTCGATCCAGGCCACTGAGTAGGTCTTGTGCTGCTGGGCGTCGAACAGTTGCAGCGCTTCGTCTAGGTTGGCAGCCTTGAAGGTGGTCTGGTTGACGTGTGCGCTGCGGATGGGGGTCAAGCGCAGGCTGACTTCGACAATCAGCCCGGTCAGACCCATGCCGCCGCAGGTGGCGTGGAACAGCTCAGGGTGTTCGCTGCGCGAGCAGGTCAGCAGGCTGCCATCGGCCAGGCCGAGCAGCAGCTCGTCGACGTATTCGCTGAAACAGCCATGCAGGTGATGGTTCTTGCCATGCACGTCGCTGGCGACCGCACCGCCGACCGAGACGAAACGGGTGCCGGGGGTTACTGGCAGGAACCAGCCACGGGGTACGAGAAAATCCAGTAGCTGATCGAGGCTGACCCCGGCCTGGCAGCGCAGCGTGCCCTGCACTGCGTCGAACGCCAGCAGATGCTGCAGATGCTGGGTGCTCAACGCGCGCTCATGCAGCGCACTGTCACCGTAACTGCGGCCCATGCCTCGACCGATCAGGGATTGCGGTGCGTTGATCAGGACCTGACTGTCACTGATAGTGAGGGGCGTAAGTAGCTTTGCCTCGATCTGCGGATAACGCCCCCAGCCCTGCAGGCGCATCAGGCGGGTACCGCAGTGAAGACGAAGCGCTTGTCCAGCTCATACTTGGCCACATAGCCAATAGCGAGGCCGATAATGCCGCCCAGATAGCGCATCGCATGGCTATCGAAGAGGTAGGCAAACGCTAGTTCGAAGCCCCAGAAAATCGCTGTGGTTACCACGCCCATCAGGGCATAGAGAAGAAAGGTTCTGCTGTCGTGGGTGGCATTCGCGGCTTTGAAATTGAAGATAAAGCGCTTGTCCAGCACATATTTGACGACCAAGCCCACGGCGGTTCCGAGCAGAAGTGAAAAAATGATGCTGTGGGGGCCCAAATAGTTACGAATCACGATATCTTGCGCGCCTATGTTGCACGTCGTGGCGATCACCGCCAAAAATGCATAAATCGTAGCCAGTTTCATAATGTTCCACGTTGATCGGGACCAAACCGCATGCATGCTACCGTACAGCAACGCTCTGCTCTAGCGCTTGTAAAGGGAATGATCAGGCTGATGCGCCCGCGGCAGTGGGTAAAAAACGCATTCGTGCTGGGGCCTTTACTGTTTGCTGGAGAGTTTCTCAATCTACTGGCCGTGGAAACGGCACTGCTGGCCACTCTGCTGTTCTGCCTGGGCTCGTCGGCGGCCTATATCGTCAACGACCTGCACGATATCCAGCGCGACCGAGCGCATCCAAGCAAATCGCAAACCCGGCCATTAGCGAGCGGGGACGTCCCAGTGTCAGTAGCCATGCTGCTACTGCTGGCGCTTTATGGCGTACTGGCGCTGGCCTGGTTTTTTATGCCGGCGGTTATCCAGGTGATCGGGCTCTATCTACTAATCAATCTGGCTTACAGCTTTGTGCTCAAGCATCAACCGGTGATTGATATCTTCACCATCGCCATCGGCTTCGTTTTGCGGGTCTATGCTGGCGCCATGGCTTTGGCTCTGCCCGTATCGTCCTGGATGTTTGTGACGACCCTATGCCTGGCATTGTATCTGGCCGCCGTGAAGCGCCGTCAGGAGCTCGCCGGCAACGGCAGCGAGAGCCGCGAGGTATTGCGTCAGTACACTCCGGCCTTGATCGACCGCTATGCCGAAATGGCGGCAACCGGTGCCCTGTTGTTCTACAGCCTGTTCGTAATCACCACCCGCCCGGAAATGGTCATCACCATTCCCCTGGTGTTGTACGGCCTGTTTCGTTACTGGTTCGTGGTCGAGGCCAAGGGCGGCGGTGAATCGCCGACCGATGCACTGCTCTCGGACTGGCAGCTATTGCTGACCGCCGCACTCTGGGTGGCGGCCTGTGCCATCTCGATCTGGCCGGCCTAGGAGAGCGTCATGACTATAGATATGTCCTATCTGTTAACGCCTTTTGCCGCCTGGCTGGCGGCCGGCTGCTGCAAGTTTGCGATTAACTGTTTGCGCACGCGGCGTTTGGCGTTTGACTTGATCGGCTATGGCGGCTTGCCCAGCAACCACAGCGCCATCGTCAGCAGCATGGCCTGCCTGATCGCCCTCAAGCAGGGCATCGGACACCCGGCGTTTGGGGTCGCCCTAACCCTGGCGTTTATCGTCATGCTGGATGCCAGCAGCTTGCGCCGGCAAATAGGGATTGTTCTGCAAGATCCATTTCTATTTAGCCTGACCGTTGCCGAGAATATCGCCTATGGTCGGCCGGAGGCGACTCAGGCAGAGATCGAGGCCGCGGCCCGGGCAGCCGATGCCCATGACTTTATCAACCGGTTCCCGGACCGCTACGAAACGCGGGTAGGCGAGCGCGGTGTCACATTGAGTGGGGGCCAGAAACAACGCGTGGCCATCGCCCGGGCTT
>JBFHPI010000466.1:0-2538 GCA_041592855.1 Pseudomonas sp. | reverse complement strand
TCCGTCCAGGCATTCGCGCAGCGGCGGAATATGCAGGCTCAGCACATTAAGGCGGTGATACAGATCCTGGCGGAACTCGCCTCGGCCGCACAGTTCCGACAGGTCCACCTGGGTGGCGCAGATCACCCGCACATCCAGATACACCTCTTCATCGCTGCCGACCCGACGGAAGCAGCCGTCCTGCAAGAAGCGCAGCAGTTTGGCCTGTAGACGCGGGCTCATCTCACCGACACCATCGAGAAACAGGGTGCCGCCAACGGTCAGTTCCAGCAGGCCGAGCTTGCCTTCCGGGCGTGCCCCCTCGAAGGCGCCGGGGCCGTAGCCGAACAGCTCGGTCTCGGCCATGGATTCCGGCAGCCCGGCGCAGTTCAGCGCCATAAAGGGCGACTGCCCGCGCGGGCTGGCCAGGTGGCAGGCGCGCGCCAGCAGTTCCTTGCCGGTGCCGGTTTCGCCCTCGATCAGCAGCGGTGCATCCAGCGGCGCCATACGCCGCGCCTCGCGCACCACGGCGGCCATCACCCTGGAGCTCTGGAAGATGCTGTCGAAACCGCGCAACTCCTGCTTGCGCACATGGTAGATACGCTCACCCACGCGATCGGCGCGGTGCAGGGTCAGCACCGCGCCGGCCAGGGCGTCGCTCTCGTCATGCTCGGTCTGCAGCGGGGCGATATCGGCGAGAAACACATCGCCCTTGATCTTGACCCGCAGGCCGTTGATCCGCGATTTGTTGGCGCGCACCAGCTCCGGCAGGTCGAAATCCTCGGCATAGCGCGACAGCGCAATGCCCGGCACCTCGTCCACCCGCACCCCCAAGAGCTGCGCGGCACTGCGGTTGGCGGCCACGATCGAGCCGCCCATATCAATCGACAACACCGGAAAGTCCAGGGCACCGAGCAGCGCATTGAGCTCCAGATGGCGCCGCTCGCTGGGCATCAGGCCCACGCGCTTGACGCCGAACACCCCGGAAATCGCCTCGAACTTCGGCCGCAGCGACTGGAACTGCAGGTTGATCAGGTTCGGACAGTGCAGGTAGATGGCATTGCCCTGCTCGCCGCCGACTTCGCCACGGGCGACGTTGATGCCGTAATCGACCAGCAGGTCGAGGATGTCGCGCAGGATGCCGACGCGGTTCTGGCAGTGAACTTTGATACGCATGGCAGGGCTCTTGTCTGTCTGGTGATGGCCAGCCAACGGCGAGAAAACGACAAAGGCGGCGCAATTTTTGTCAAGAATATGTGACAGATTAGCGCAGCAGCAAGACGATACTTCGCCGCATCGCCACTCACGTAACCAATTCTTTACAAATTAGCCACACGCACCCGCACGATCCAGCCCGTTCCGGGGCTGTATAACCCCATCGGCTGGCGTATCTCTGACTGCACACAACAACAAAGCCCCAGCAGGAGGCAGCAGCATGAGCACCCAGTACGTGGCGCGGGAACCGGATGCCAGCGGTTTTATCCATTACTCGGACGCCGAGCATGAGGTCTGGCATACCCTGATCAGCCGCCAATTGCAGCTGCTGGAGGGGCGCGCCTGCGAGGAATACCTGGACGGTATCGAACAGCTCAAGCTGCCCCATGAACGCATCCCGCAACTGGGCGAAATCAACCGGGTGCTGCAAGCCAGCACCGGCTGGCAGGTGGCGCGGGTGCCGGCGCTGATCCCCTTCCAGACCTTCTTCGAATTGCTGGCCAGCAAGCAGTTTCCGGTGGCCACCTTTATCCGTACACCCGAGGAACTGGACTACCTGCAGGAGCCGGATATCTTCCACGAGATCTTCGGCCACTGCCCGCTGCTGACCAATCCCTGGTTCGCCGAATTCACCCACACCTACGGCAAGCTCGGCCTGGCCGCCAGCAAGGAACAGCGGGTGTACCTGGCGCGCCTGTACTGGCTGACCATCGAGTTCGGCCTGGTCGACACCCCGGCCGGGCGGCGCATCTATGGTGGCGGCATCCTCTCCTCGCCCAAGGAAACCCTGTACGCCCTGTCCGGTGTACCCGAACATCAGGCCTTCGACCCGCTGGAGGCCATGCGCACGCCCTATCGCATCGACATCCTGCAGCCGCTGTATTTTGTGCTGCCCGAACTCAAGCGCCTGTTCGAACTGGCCCATGAAGACATCATGGGGTTGGTGCAACAGGCCATGCGCCTGGGTCTGCATGCGCCGAAGTTTCCGCCGAAAGCCGCATAACCTTTGTAGGATGGGTGGAGCGCAGCGATACCCATCGAACAGCCAAATGATGGGTATCGCGCTGCTCAACCCATCCTACGGTTCACCTTTGATCCCTGGAGATACCCGATGTCCCTTGCCCAAGCCCAATGCGAAGCCTGCCGCGCCGATGCGCCGAAAGTCAGTGATGAAGAGCTGGCCGAGCTGATCCGTGAGATCCCCGACTGGAATATCGAAGTCCGTGACGACCATATGGAGCTGGAGCGGGTTTACCTGTTCAAGAACTTCCGCCATGCCCTGGCCTTTACCAATGCCGTGGGCGCCATTGCCGAGGAAGTCGGCCACCACCCGGCCCTGCTTAC
>JBFHPI010000465.1:0-2549 GCA_041592855.1 Pseudomonas sp. | reverse complement strand
GGTTTCCACACCTTCGGCGGTCACGCTCATCGACAGCGCTTTGCCCAGGCCGATAATGGCCTGCACGATGGCCCGCCGGTCGGCCGACAGGTCAAGGTTGGCAATAAAGCTGCGATCGATCTTTAGGGCGTCGAAAGGGTAGTTGCTCAGGTAGCTCAGGGAGGACTAGCCGGTGCCGAAGTCATCCAGGGACAGCCGCAGCCCCAGTGCTTTGAGTTCCGTCAGTGCCACCAACGCCCCTTCGGCGTCATCGATCATCACGCTTTCGGTGATCTCCAGTTCCAGACGCGCCGGGGGCAGCCCTGTCTCGGCCAGAATGGCCTCGACCTGCTGAACCAGGTCGTACCGTCGGAACTGTAGCGGTGACAGATTCACCGACACCAGCAGCGGCTCATCCCAGCTCATGGCCTGCTGACAGGCCCGACGCAGGACCCACTCGCCCAGGGGGACAATCAGCCCGGTTTCCTCAGCGATGCCGATAAACTGGTCCGGTGCGATCATGCCCCGCTGCGGATGTTGCCAGCGCACCAGGGCTTCGGCGCCGGCCAGCCCCTTGCCCTGCAGCCGATAGCGGGGTTGGAAGTGCAGCTGCAACTGGTCGCCGCTGGTCAGGGCCTGACGCAGGTCCTGCTCCAACTGGCGGCGTTCAACGAGGTGCTGGTTCATCTCCTGGGAATAGAAGCGCCAGCCACTGCGGCCGCTGGCCTTGGCCTGATAGAGGGCAATATCGGCGTATCGCAGCAGCTCCTCCACCTCGCAGGCGTCGGCCGGGGCGCTGCTGATACCGATACTGATACCGAGAAACACTTCATGGGCCTGCAAGCGGTAGGGCTGCTCGACTGTCTCGATCAGGCGCATGCAGATCTGCTCCACGGCCTGTTCGCTGTAGCAGCCGCCCAGCACCATGATGAACTCGTCACCGCCGTGGCGGGCCACCAGGTCCTCGTCACGGATGCAGCTGCGCAGGCGCTGGGACACCTCATGCAGGACCCGGTCACCGGCAGCATGGCCGAAGACATCATTGATCGGCTTGAAGCGGTTGAGGTCGATGCTCAGCATCACCAGGGGCTGGGTCAGGCTGGGTGGCTGGCGCAGCTTGCCCTGGAGGAACTCATGCAGCTGGTGCCGGTTGGGCAGCCCGGTCAGGGTATCGTGCTGGGACAGATACTGGATGCGGGCCTGGGCCTGGGCCTCTTCGGTGATGTCGCTGGCACTGCCGCGGTAGCCTGCAACCGGCGCATCGGCCCGGATGCGCCGGCCAACCAGACGGCATATGCGCTGGTGACCGTTGGCGGCCGTGTAGCGACAGGTCAGGGTATTGCGTTCATCGCCCAGGGCCACGCCCAGTTCGGGGCCTTCGCAATCCAGCAGTTGCTCCAGGCGCTGGCCCAGCCAGTGGCTGGGCGGGTGGCCCGTGACCGCGGCGAAGCGCTCGGAGAGATAGGTCAGGCGCAGCTCGGCATCGGTCTCCCAGAACCAGTCAGACGCCACTTCGGCCACGTCCCGCAAGCGCGCCTCACTGACAGCCAGCTCGGCGCGGTTCTGCGTCAGGCGTGCATAACCGCTATCCAGCAAACGGATTGCGCCCAAGGCATGGCGCAGAACCTGCCAGGTCAGGCCGGCCAGCACAAGGGCGGCCACCGCGATCAACGGCAGCACCCACTGCAGCAGGTGGCGACCGGGCTGCTCGGGATCCCAGCTCAGCATCACCGGCCTGCCGTCGGCTTCCCCGAGCCTCAGCAGCGGACCGGCCTGCAGGGTGGCCTCAGGGCTGTGCACGCGCAGATTGGGCAAGGCATAGTCACGCCCCAGGGTGGCCAGTTTTTCCTCAGTCAGAATATCGACGAACAGCAGTATCGACGCAGCACCCGCTTCGGCGCCAGGACGCGCGTCGGTGTCGGGCTGCAGTTCAGCGGCCGCGACCAAGGCGGGGCGGCCCTGTACCTGCATCAATTCAATAACCGCAGGGTTATCCTCATCCTCGACCGCGTCGCGAGCCAGATTGAGCAGTGCTTCAAGGTTGCCCTGCAGCCACTGGCGTGCATCAATCTGTGCCAGTTCGCCGTTGATCACGGCGTAGCGGGTGTGGCCGGCCGGGTCGATCACCAGCACCCCCTCGTAACCGAAGGTGTGGTACAGCGCCGAGCCCAGGTTCTGGTTGTCATAGGCCCAGCCGAGGTCGACACGCAGGCTTAGATTTTTATAGGCATCGGCCCAGATGGCATTGTCAACCAGCACGCGCAGGGTGCTTTCCTGGCGCGCCTGTAGGGCTTTCTCGGCGTAGAAGTGGCTTTGTTGCAGGCTCCGCTGATCCTGACTGCGAGCCAGGTGGACGAGGATAGCCACGCTTGCCAGCAAGGTGACGAACAGCAGGGCGACGATGGCTGGCAGGGTGCGTCGGGCAAAGGTTTCGCCCAGTTTAAGGGCGGCATTGCCATCCATGGCCTGGGCATTGGTCGGCATAGGAAATTCCGCTGACGGGTCATCAGCAATCATCGCCCCGCTTATGGCAGATTGCCACTTTTAAAACGCCATTTTTCTGCCACTTG
>JBFHPI010000464.1:0-2581 GCA_041592855.1 Pseudomonas sp. | reverse complement strand
GGCGACCGAACGCCAACTCGACACTGAACAGTTTGTCGCCACGCATGCCTTGCGTCACAACCTGGGCGTCACGGCGTGGCAGGGTGGCGAACAGCCCATGCCAGCGCTGCGGCAGATGAATACGGTCCATGCCGGGACTTTTGGCGCTGCCACCCAGCCGCCATTGCCGGCGCTGTTGGCTGGTTCGCGGGTCTTCACCCTCTCCGTCCCACGCCAGCATATGGTGATTGGCATAAGGACGAACCAGACCTCGCACAATGGCGTAACGCTGAGAATCCGGGTAACGCGTGCGCAAGGCCTGGCGATCCAGGCCGACATCCACCACCAACAGGCGACTGGCTCTGTGCTGCTCACGCGCCAGGCGCATACGGGCCTTGCGCGCAGCCTCCTTGAGCTGGCGATTTTCCGGCGCCAGCTGCAGCAAGCGCTGCGCTTCAATGGAAGCCGCCTTGACCAGTTGCACCTCACGGCGATAAGCCGCTCCGTCCAACTCCAGCACCAGCAAGGCATCGCGCTGCAGCTGACGGCGATAGCGGCGCACGCTGTCATCATCAAGCTCGCCGGGAACCCAGAAACCCAGCTCAGCCATTTTCTCCAGGGCGATGCCCGGGTAGTCACCTTCACCCGCCTCGGCGCTGGGCCAGCGGTAAAGCAGGCGTAGACCGATACCGCTGTTCTCTTTGCGGTAGTCATAGTGAGCGGTCAGCTCCCGTTCGGACAGCTGCAAACGGCTTTCCGCTGGCTGCTGACGATTCCAGGCCACACCCGCCAGAACGATGGCGTTGACCAGCAGGATCAGCCCCAGCCCCGCCAGCAGGAAATAACCCCGCGCCCCCTTCATGGCACCACCCCCGCAAACAACCCATGACGGCTGCGCAGACGCCGCAGCACCAGCAGGATCAACACCGCGACCAGCCCAAGCAGCAGGAAGAACAGGTACTTGGGCATCAACGCCCACCACCAGTCGAACAGCTTGGTGTAGAGAAACACCACAAAGAACACCAGGCCGGTATTGACCACATCAGCCCAGCCCCGGCGCGCGCCCAGCCAGATCAGCGCCGCAGAGAGCACAAAGCCGAGCACCTGATAGCCGCCCTCGATCAGCGCCGGCGCATAATCCAGATAGCTGGCCTCGCCCCAGTGCCCCAGCACCAGCACCGGTAGCAACAGCGCCAGCAGGCCGAACACCCGGTAGACCACGGCAAAGCCTGCATAACGGCGCTGCGCGATCAGCAGCGGCACCGCGAAGATCAGCACGGCAGCGGGAAAGAAGTTCTCCGGCCGCTCGCCAAAGCTCAGCCAGTACAACCCGCCCCAGCTGCCGACCCTCGCAGCGATAAAGGCCAGCGCGCAGAGAATGCCCGCAGCCAGCAGCAGCCTGGCCTGACAGGCATAGGCCAGCAACAGGGCATAGGCGGCCCAGGGCAGCAGAGCCTTGTCCGAAGGGGTGATATTGAAGATCTGCCCGAGCATGGTGATGTTCAGCACAAAGCAGGTCAGGGCCAGCAGCGCCGCCAGCTTGCTGAAATAGCCCGAGTCATCGCGCCGGCTCAGCCACAGGGTCAGAGCGCAGGAACCCAGGCTCGCCCCCAGCAAAATGGCCACCTGGCTGATTTCGCCGAACAGGCCCCAGAACTGGTAGAAGAAAAAGAACAGGCTGGCCGCCAGCGCCAGGGCGCCGAGAAAGGAGGCGATGCGCATACCCAGAGACAGCTGCCGGGCCTGACTGTCGTGATCGATATCGAAGGCTGCACGGTAACTGGCCAGCAGTTGCTGTTGATGGTCATGCACACTGGCGCGCTGGTCATCGCTCAGGCTCAGCACCTGCTCGGTCTCCAGGCGCGCCAGCTCACGGTTGAATACCGCTATATCGTCGGCCCGTTGCTGGGCCTCGGTACGATTGAGGGTCGACATGATCGTCCTTGTTGCGACTCAAAAGGCTGCAATGACTCTAGCAGGCCTGCGCGCCTATTCCTTGCCCAACCCATGCTGGCGCAGCTTGTTGGCGATGGTGGTGTGCGACACCCCCAGGCGCTTGCCCAACTGGCGACTGCTCGGATGGTCGTGGAACAGGCGCTCCAGTACGGCCTTCTCGAAACGACCGAGAATCTCATCCAGGCTCCCTTCTACCGAGAATTCACCCAGAGGCTGCGGCGCGCCGTAGTCCGGCAGGCGGATATGCTCGGCCTTGACCAGGCCACCGTCGCACAGCGACACGGCCTGGAACAGCACGTTCTCCAGCTGGCGAACATTACCCGGCCAGTGGTAGTGGGCGAGCTTGTCCAGTACCTGGGGCGCGAGTTTGGGCAGCGGGCAACCGATCTGCCGGCTGGCCGAATCGAGAAAATGCTCCACCAGCGGCTCAAGCCCGTCCAGGCATTCGCGCAGCGGCGGAATATGCAGGCTGAGGACATTAAGGCGGTGATACAGGTCCTGACGGAACTCGCCGCGGCCGCACAGTTCCGACAGGTCCACCTGGGTGGCGCAGATCACTCGTACATCCAGATACACCTCTTCGTCGCTGCCGACCCGGCGGAAGCAGCCATCCTGGAGAAAGGGCAGCAGCTTGGCCTGCAGACGC
>JBFHPI010000463.1:0-2594 GCA_041592855.1 Pseudomonas sp. | reverse complement strand
GCCCCCTTGCAACAGCGCCTGAATCGCTACAGGTTAAGCAAGACGCTCCTGGCCATGGGCCGTCTGCCCATATGCGGTGTTTCATCGGGCCATTCGGTCCGGCCTGGGCCACCGTTCGGCGGTTAACCTCCAATACTGGCACATTGCTCAAGTTTGCTATTGCCAGAGGCAGGCAAAGCTCTGCATGCTTAGGGTGCATTGGCCGCATTTTACCGGGCCAGCGCACCCTAACCGGGCATCTACCCTGGCTTGATAACAACTAGAAACGGCCTCTTTCATGCGCATATCGCGGTTGCTCAGGCGCCTGCGGAAAGACTTCCAGCTGTCCATCATCACCCTGATGGGCCTGTTTGGCGTGATCGGCATTTCTCCCTATGCCGTATACCGGTTGCTGGAAGGCAACTATCTGGTAGGCATTGCCGATAGCGTCATCGTGCTGTCCACGGTGTTCGCCGTGTTCTATGCCTGGCGCACAGGTGATACGCTCAAACCCGGTACCTACCTGGCAGTCATCTTTTCCATCGGCGCCACCCTGATCGCGATCAACCTGGGCATCAATGGTTTGTTCTGGCTGTACCCGCTGATCCTTTTCAACTTCTTTATGACCGCCCCGGGCAAGGCCCTGATCAACGTCAGCTGTATTGTCGCGGCGCTGATCGGCTATGCCCGTTTCAATCCTGGGGCGGTATTCGAAAGCGACTACCAGATGGTGTCGTTTCTGGTCACCAGCCTGATGGCCTGCGTCCTGACCTTTATCTTTGCCTACCGCACCCGCAGCCAGAACGATCAACTGCAGCAGCTGGCCATCCAGGATCCCCTGACCGGCGCGCGCAACCGCCGGGCCATGAACGAGGAATTGCGTATCGCCAGCGCCCTGCAGCGTCGTCACGGTAACGGCTATGGCGTGCTGGTGATGGATCTGGATCACTTCAAGCAGATCAACGACAACCATGGCCATCAGGCCGGCGATCAGGTGCTGATCCAGTTTGTCGAACTGATCAAGAGCTCGTCGCGCAAAGAAGACCGCCTGTTCCGTTTCGGCGGCGAAGAGTTTCTGCTGCTGCTGCCCAATACCGATCAGGCCGGCTTGCAAGCCGCCGCCGAGCACCTGCAGGTCCAGGTCAATGCCGAACTGCGCGGCCCCGGCGGCCCGGTCACCATGTCCGTGGGCGGCGCCCTGCTGCGCCGTGACGAGCATTGGGAAGCCATGCTGCAGCGCGCCGATGAATGCCTCTACCAGGCCAAAAGCAGCGGACGCAACTGCATCATCATCGCCGATGAGGGCGCCAAGGCCAGCCAGCTGCCGGTGGACTGAACGCTCCCTGATGCACCCTGGGACTGCCACCCTGCGCCGCGGAGGATGGCTCCGGGGAATATTTTGTTTACAACTCCAGTTCAAATGCGTCTGCGGGGTCTGTAACAAGCGGCGGACACGTCGGTCTATAGCCAGGACCATCGCGTAGAGAACTGCCATGAAACGACGCACCCTGCTCAAGAGCCTGGCCCTGCTGCCGGCGCTCCCCCTGGCCCGCCACAGCCTGGCCAGCCCACTGGCCCCGTCCAGCGTCACCGCGCTGGATAAGCCCCATAGCCACTGGCGCCCATTGCTATCCGCCGAAGCCTATGCCGTACTGTTCGAGGAAGACACTGAGCACCCCGGCAGCAGCCCACTGAACCAGGAAAAGCGCCCTGGCACCTACCTGTGTGCCGCCTGTTACCTGCCCCTGTTCGACAGTCAGCACAAATATGAAAGCGGTACCGGCTGGCCCAGTTTCACCCAGCCGATTGCCGGCCATATGGCCACCAAACGCGACTTCAAGCTGTTTATCCCACGTACCGAATACCACTGTGCCCGCTGCGGCGGCCATCAGGGTCATGTGTTCAAGGATGGGCCACCGCCACGGGGGGAGCGCTGGTGCAACAACGGCCTGGCCCTGCACTTCGTCCCGCAAGGCGAAGCCCTGCCTGAACTGCGGAGCTAAGCATGAAGACACTTACTATAAGCCTACTGGGCCTGTGCGCCGGCCTGCTGCTCGGCTGCGGCGCTCCCCAGGCCGCCAACCATGGCGCCACGGATACTCTCGACAGCGCCGAAGCGATCTTCGCTGGCGGCTGCTTCTGGTGCACCGAGGCCGATTTCGACAAGCTCCCCGGCGTACTCAAGACCACATCCGGCTATATGGGCGGCCACCTGGAAAACCCCAGCTACGAGCAGGTCTCGACTGGCACCAGTGGCCATATCGAAGTGGTTCAGGTGATCTATGATCCCAAGCAGACCAGCTATGCCCAGCTGCTGGAGGCTTTCTGGCCGACCATCGACCCGCTCAATGGCAGTGGCCAGTTCTGTGACCGCGGCCCGCAGTACCGCAGCGCCATTTTCTACGCCAATGCCGATGAACAGGCCCTGGCCGAAGCCTCGAAAGCCACCCTGCAAGGTTCTGGGCGCCTGCCGGGCAAGGTGCTAACGGAAATCCTCCCCAGCAGCACCTTCTACCCGGCCGAGGATTACCACCAGGATTACTACCAGCGTAATCCATTGCGCTATGCCTACTACCGCAATGGCTGTGGTCGTGACCAACGTCTGCAACAACTAT
>JBFHPI010000462.1:0-2608 GCA_041592855.1 Pseudomonas sp. | reverse complement strand
GTGGCGCACGATATTGTGCGGCGCGCGCATCAGCTCATCACGGGTAAAGCCGCTGATCTCGACAAAGGCGTCGTTGCAGTAGGTGATCTGCCCCTTGAGGTCGGTGGTGGAGATCAGCCTCTGCTGGGCCGGAAAGGTGCGTTCACGTTGGGTGACGGGCTGATTATTACGCATGGACTGCTTATCCCTGTTGGCGATATCGAATCATCGGCCGAAGCAGGCAGAAGTTTAGTCGGCCTGGGGCGCTTCGATGGTAGGTCATGGCCGTTGCCTGAGCCTGGAGAAAGGTATGACGTCGCGCCTGCGGTTGCGGTTACAGGGGCGGGCATACTTGATCGAAAGGCGCAGTTTAAACCGCCTTGGCGCGCGTTGCTTGGTTCAGCACCTACGGCGTAAGTCTGACTTGCTATGATGCGCGCCTACAGGAGACTCAGCATGAATACCTTGTTACTGCACTGTCGCCCCGGTTTTGAGGGTGAGGTGTGCGCCGAAATCAGCGAGCAGGCGGCCCGCCTGCAGGTCGCCGGCTACGCCAAGGGCAAGCCGGCCAGCGCCTGTGCCGAATTTATCTGCAGCGAGACGGGTGGCGCCGAGCGCCTGATGGCAGGCGTACGCTTCAATCAGCTGATCTTCCCCCGGCAATGGGCCCGTGGCAGCTTTGTCCAGTTGCCCGAGACGGATCGAATCAGCGTGTTGTTGCAGGCCCTGGCGGATTACCCGCCGTGCGGCAGCCTGTGGCTGGAGGTGCTGGATACTAATGATGGCAAGGAGCTGTCGAATTTCTGCAAGAAGTTCGAGGCGCCCCTGCGCAAGGCGCTGAGCAAGGCCGGCAAGCTGGTCGAGGATGGGCGCAAGCCGCGTCTGCTGCTGACCTTCAAGAGCGGGCGCGAGGTCTTCCTCGGCCTAGCCGAGCCGAACAACTCGGCGTTGTGGCCCATGGGCATCCCGCGGCTGAAGTTCCCCCGTGAAGCACCGAGCCGCTCGACCCTCAAGCTGGAGGAGGCCTGGCATAGCTTTATCCCCCGTGAACAGTGGGATGAGCGCCTGTCCGATGAGATGACCGGCGTCGACCTGGGCGCTGCCCCCGGGGGCTGGACCTATCAACTGGTGCGCCGCGGCATGCTGGTGACTGCCATCGACAACGGGCCCATGGCCGAAAGTCTGATGGACACCGGCCTGGTGCAGCACCTGATGGTCGATGGCTTTACCTGGACACCCAAGCAGCCGGTGGACTGGATGGTTTGCGATATTGTCGAGAAACCGGCACGTACCGCCGCCATGGTGGAGCGCTGGATCGGCGAGGGTCATTGCCGCGAGGCGGTGGTGAACCTCAAGTTGCCGATGAAGCAGCGCTATGCCGAGGTGCGCCGCCTGCTTGAGCGCATGCAGGAGGGTTTTGCCGCGCGCAAGATCAAGGTGTCCATCGCCTGCAAGCAGCTCTATCACGACCGTGAGGAAGTGACCTGCCACCTGCGCCGGCTTGGCCGTTAAGCCCAAGCGTCGTGCAGAGGTGACCTTGGGGTCAGCTTTGCGCGACAATGGCGACCTGTTTTCTGGAGCCTGCCGATGTCCCTGCCTGCCGATCTGCCCCTTGATGACACCCTCGATGCCACCGGTCTGAATTGTCCGGAGCCGGTGATGATGCTGCACAACAAGGTGCGCGACCTGGCCGCCGGTGGCCTGCTCAAGGTGATCGCCACCGACCCCTCGACCCGCCGCGATATCCCCAAGTTCTGCCTGTTTCTCGGCCACGAGCTGCTGGAGCAGCGTGAGGACGCCGGCACCTACCTGTACTGGATTCGCAAGAAGGCCGAGTAAATGCCCTACTACTTTGCCTACGGCTCCAATATGAATCCGGCACGCATGCAGGCTCGGGGCCTTGAAGTATGCGAGGCCATGGCCGCTCGCCTGCCCGGTTATACCCTTTGCTTCGACAAACGCGCCATGGATCGGGCGCCAGGACGCGCCTACGCCAATATCCGTCATCAGCGCGGCGGCGTGGTCGAGGGCGTGCTCTATCGCCTGGCCGATGAGCAGGAGATCGGCAAGCTCGATCACTTCGAGGGCACGCCCATCTATTACAGCCGCGAGCGCATGGCCATCCTCTGCGAACGGGGTGTGCAGGCGGCCTGGGTGTATATCGCCAACCCGGCCTTCCGTGCTCCGGGGCTGCAGCCGGCGCAGGATTATCTGGCCCATCTGCTGGCCGGCAAGGATTTCCTTTCTCCGGGCTACTGGGCGGCGCTGTCGCTGTTGCCGGTCCATCCCGACTGACCCGGGGCCAGGCCGCAGCTGTTCAGCGTGGTCTGCCAGGCCCGCACATGCCGCGCGGTGGCGGCATTGAAATCGCTCCATAGCGAATCCGTCTCGCCGCTCAGCTTTTGTAGATAGGCCTGGCTGGCCGGCGGCATGCCTTGCAAAGCCTGCAGGGCCTGCAGGCTCTCGCGCCAGGGTTGGGCCCGTTGATGCACCAGGGCCAGATAAGGCTGCAGGCTGCCGGCGTAGTATTTGATAAAGATGTTCTGCAGGATGCGCCCGCGCTCTGTGGCTTTGCCTAGCGGGCAGGGCGGGCGGCTGGCCTGTCGCTGCTCCAGCAGGGCGCTGCCGG
>JBFHPI010000461.1:0-2613 GCA_041592855.1 Pseudomonas sp. | reverse complement strand
GGCCAGTACGCCGCAGGCTTCCGTGCCCCCGAGGCAGTCGACATCTTCGGTGAGTTCAGCAACCCGGCCCATGGCTACCAGACCATCGCCAATACCCGCCTCAAGCCGGAAACCAGCCACAGCCTGGAAGCCGGCCTGCGCGGCCAGTACGATCTGGGCAGCTTCAGCGCCAGCCTGTTCTACAACCGCTACAAGGACTTTATCGAACAGACCACCGTGGCCACCGCGCCGCTTTTGACCTTCCAGAGCGTGAACCTGGACCGCGTCGATATCCGCGGAGCCGAGTTCAAAGGCGAGCTTTATCTGGATCAGCTGGGCCTACCGGGCGGTACCTACGCCCTGGCCAGCGTCGCCTACGCCCATGGCCAGGACAAGGGCAAGAACCAGCCGCTGAACAGCATCGACCCGCTCAAGGGCGTGTTCGGTCTCGGCTACCGCGAACCCGGCGGCCGCTTCGGCGGCGAACTGAACTGGACCCTGGTGGCGGCCAAGGAGCGTATCGACCGCAGTGAAGCGGCCAGTCTGCGCATGGACGAGCAGTTCCGCAGCCCCGGCTACGGCATCCTCGATCTGAATGCCTGGTGGCAGCTGAGCGAACAGTTCTCGATCAATGGCGGCCTGTACAACCTGACCGACAAACAGTACTGGCAATGGGGCGATGTCCGCGGCCGCGCCAGCGACGACGCCGGCATCGGCCGCTACAGCCAGCCGGGTCGGCATATGGCGGTCAACCTGATCTGGGAAATCTGATCATTCACCCGCGAAGCCTGTTCCACTTGGCGCACGGATGCGCCCGCCTCTTCCACTTCCCCGGCAGAGCGGCATAATGCCGGCCTGTCGGGGAGGTTCCTATGTTGCGTTTATGTGCACCGGATGAAGTGGCCGAAGGCCAGAGCCGGGGCTTCGAGATTGCCGGCGAGAAGCTGTTTGCCGTGCGCAAGGACGGCCAGCTGTATGCCTATCGCAACCGCTGTCCGCACCGCGGCATCCCCCTGGAATGGCTGCCCGACCAGTTTCTCGACGCCAGCGCCAGCCTGATTCAGTGCGCCACCCACGGCGCGCTGTTTCTCATCGAGTCCGGCGAATGCGTGGCCGGCCCCTGCGCCGGACAAGCCCTGCAGAGGCTGACCAGCCGCGAGGATGCTCAGGGCATCTGGGTTGAACTTAACGACGCGTGAAAAGCCTAGAGCCCGGCCGCGTGCAAACGCTGCGCATGCTCGACAAAGAGATTGACCGGCTCGGCGCCTTTGCCGACCAGACCGAAGGTCTGATTGATGATGTCGAAGTGATCCAGCGGGTACTGATCGCCGATCACGGTACCCAGGTGGGAACTGTAGCGCCCGACCATGCCGTCGCACTGCCCGGCTTCGCGCCTGAAGGTACGGGCAAACAGGCGACAGGCGACATTCGGCCCATCGAAACGGTTGCCGCCCTTGTTGGTGATGCCCGGCTGCAGGGTGCCGGACCAGGAGTAGTAGCGCACCCCATTGACCTCGGCCGGGCCCTCGCCACCCCAGGTATCGGGCAGGCCCTGGGGGTATTGCCGGTTGAATGCCGCCACACCTTCAGAGGTCAGGGACTGCTGCGCGGCGGCCACATCCAGAGGTAACGGAGCCCCCTTGTAGCCGCGCTCCAGCCAGGCCATGCAGCGGCCCACGGCGCGCAGCAAGGCGCTCAAAATGCGCTCGCGCAGGCTGCCGTGGGGCGCCTTGCGGGTCAGGAAGTCAGCCAGTTCCGAGCCATGGTTGGGCCCGGCCACCGAGGTCACCGAGGCCACCCAGTCGGGCCTGAGCGCCGCGGCATAGCGCGCCGTCAGCGCCCCCTGACTGTGGCCGAGCAGGTGCACCTTGCTGGCGCCGGTCTGCTGCAGCACCTCGGCGATGCGCAGCAACAGCTGCTCACCGCGCACCTCGGTGGAGTGAATCGGCGACACCAGCACCGGAAACACTTTTGCACCCAGTCGGCGCAAGGCGGAGACAATGCCATACCAGTACGGGTAACCCAGCAGGCTGACAAAGCCGAGCAAACCCGGCACCAGCACCAGGGGATAACGAGGCGCAGCAGAAGTTGTCATCAATAGCCTTCCTTGTTGCATTCAGGTGATTGACTGGGCGCAAAGGGCGTCACAGGAGCACCGGCTGACTTATAGTGGCTGAAAAAACTGGGCGGCGCTGCGCATGCATACCATCGAACGGATCTACCCCAAGCAGCTCGACCTGCAGAGCCCCGATGACCAGGCCAGCCTGCGCATTCATCTGCAGCGCTATGAATTTGCCGCTCAATACCTGAGTGGTCTGCGCGTACTGGATATGGCCTGCGGCTGCGGCTATGGCACGGCCCTGCTGGCCGAGCGCAACCCGGACAAACAGGTGCTGGGGGTGGATATCGATCCCGCCGCCATCGCCTATGCCCGCCAGCATTACCAGCTGCCCAACCTGCGTTACGAGTGCGCCGATGCCGAACAGTTCGGCAACACCCAGGCGTTCGACTGCATCGTCAGCCTGGAAACCATCGAACACCTGCCGCGCCCGCACGTGCTGCTGGCCAACTATGCGCGTTTATTGGCTGAAGGCGGCCAGGTCATTGCCTCGGTGCCGATCACCCCAACCCTGG
>JBFHPI010000460.1:0-2618 GCA_041592855.1 Pseudomonas sp. | reverse complement strand
GTGGGCCAGGCCGGCGGCCAGCAATTCCTCGGCGCGGGGCTGATCACCCATCTTCTGCAGGGCAATGGCCAGGTGCACCAGGGGCAGCCCGGACTGCGCCTCGCCACGGCGTTCGTGCAGACTGCGCAGCGCACCCAGGGGCGCCTGCTGGCTGCGCGCCAGCACATAGGCGGCGTAGGCCTGCACGGCAAAACGGCTGTGCTCGGCACTGTCGCTGTAGTTGACCTCAATCAGGTGGCGCTCCTGCACATAGCGCAGCAGGCGTTCGCTGGCCTTCTTCAGGGCCTCGGGCGGCACGCCATAGCCCTGTTCGCGGGCGCGCAGGAGAAAATCCGTGACATAGGCGCTGAGCCAGTACTCCTCCTCGGCATCAGCGCCCCACAGGCCGAAGCTGCCGTTATGCCGCTGCATGCCGAGCAGGCGTTCGATGCCCAGTTCGATGGAGCGCCTGCGCTGCTCATCGGATTCGCCCTCGATGCCCAGGCGTTTGAGGCTGGCCTGGTCGGCATACAGAGAGGGGTACAGACCACTGGTGGTCTGTTCCAGGCAGCCATAGGGATAGGCCTTGAGCGCACGGATCTGCTCGCTCAGGTTCAGCGGCGGACGGCTGGACAGCTGCAGGCGCGCCTCCAGGCCGGCCCGCTCGAACTGCTCCAACACCCCTGCAGGCAGGCTCCAGGCCTGATCCTTGAGCACCGCGCGGAAATGCTGCAGCTGCGCCGGATAGGCCGGGCGCACGCCCAGGGTCCACTCGCGCTCAAGCGGCGCCAGTTCCTCACCGGGCAGGCTCAGGCCCTCGACCCGCACGCGGATGCGCCCCTGGCCATAGCCGCCCAGAGCGACCACCGGAATCTTGAGAATGCTGCGCTGGCCGGCCGCCAGAGTGATCGGCGCCATGCCGCCGGCGGGGTTCTGCGCCAGGCGCAGCTGGCCCTCGGCACTGAACTGCACATCCAGCTGCTGATCCTGGCCGGACAGATTGCTCAGATCCAGGGCCAGGGTGGTTTCATCACCGCCGGCGAGAAAGCGCGGCGTCGACAGCTCGGCAATCAGCGGTGCGGCCACCACCGTCCTGGCCTCGGCCATGCCGAACTGCTCATCGCTCCAGGCCTGGGCCATCAGGCGCAACTCGCCATTGAAGTCGGGAATATCCAGGCTGACTTCGCCCTCGCCCTGCGCGTTCAGCGCCAGCGCCTGACTCTGCAGGGCGACGATCAGCACGCTGGTATCCGGGCGCTTGCCACCGCCGGCCAGAGCCGCGTCGCCGCCAAAGGCCAGCTTGGCCAGGCGACCCTGGCCGGCCTCGATCAGCTGACCATAGACATCCAGCTGGTCCAAGCCATAAGCCTTGCGCCCGAAGAAGTGGGCAAAGGGATCGGGGGTGGCGTACTGGGTGATATTGAGGATGCCCACATCCACCGCCGCCAGCAGCACCCGTGCCTGTTGCGGCACGCTGCCGTCGGCATTACGCGCCTGCACCTTGACCGTCAGCGGCTGGTTAGGCCGCATCTTTTCCGCCGCGCTGAGGGTCAGCGCCAACTTGCGCGGCGCACGCTCCAGCGGCAAGTGCAGCAGGCCCACCGCACGTTTGGGCGTGGCATTGCTCTTGCGCTCGCCGGGGCGGATGACCAGGGCGCTGATATACAGATCATGCCGCGCCCAATCCTGATCCATGGGAATTTCGAAGGTCTTGCCTTCGGCCGGCACGCTGATTTCCTGCCACCACAGCGGTCCGTCGCTGGACTCCACCAGCAGATAGCCGCTGCCGGCCGCCGGCGGCGTGACCGTGACCCGCGCCGTATCGCCATCGACATAGGCCGGTTTGTCCAGCGCCAGCTTGACCTGATCCGGGCGCACCGCGCCGCCCTCGGCGTTGTCCTGCCAGCGGTAGCCGGCCCAGAAGCGCAGGCTGCTGAGCAGTCCGGTCTGGTGGTCGATCACTTCAATTCGGTAAGGGCCCCATTCCACCGGAAAGCTGATCTTGGCAGTGCCGCCGGCGGGCACACTCAGGTTTTCCTCGCCCAGGGTGAGGAATTTCTCGCTGTAGTTGTGGCTCCAGCCATCGCTCTCGGAGAAGGTCCAGAAGTAATCGCGCCGTTCGCGCACCAGGCGCACGCTGAGCTGCTCGGCGGCCAGCTTGTTGCCGGCGGCATCGGCCACCAGCAGCTCGAACTCGGCCAGGCTGTCGGCATCCACCTGATCACCCTCGAACAGCCCGCGCACACCGGGCAGGCGCTCGGCCGGCCAGACCGGCTGGACAATACGCCGGGTGATGGGACGGCCGCCGGACTCCTGCAGGCTGGCCTGGAGGATCAGCTTGAGCGGCGACTTGACCCCGGCCCAGCGGCTGTCGATGCTCAGGCTGGCCTGCCCCTGGTCATCCAGGCTGGTTTCCTCCAGCTCGATATCCTGGCTCAACTCCGCCTCGGTGACCGAGCCGAACTGATAGCCCGGCAGGCTGGCCAGCTCGCGCAGGAGGCGCACATAGAGCTGGCCGCTCAAGCGGTTGCCGGCGGCCGGCGCGCCGTACAGGTAACGCCCACTGACCTGAAACTCGGCGCTCTGCGCCGGACTGTAGGGGCTCTCGCTGCCCTTGAGCTCAAGGGCCAGGCGCTCGG
>JBFHPI010000459.1:0-2623 GCA_041592855.1 Pseudomonas sp. | reverse complement strand
ATGGGGGCGGCGATAGTGTTGCTGCATGGCGTCGAATACCTGATCTTCAAGCAGCGCCTGGCTGGCCAGGCCAGACCTGTGCTGGCCATGTTCCAGGTGCTGGTGTTCGGTATTTTTCATCTGCTGAGCCTGTCGGACCAACAGCCTGAGGCGAGCGCCGCCGACAGCCTGTCCATGGAGGCGGAAAATGCCTAAATGGATGTTCCTGCTGGCGCTGTTCACCCCGGTTGCGCTGGCCCAGCCGGTGATCGAGGTGCCAAGCAATAGCCTGATGCGCCTGCCAAGCAGCAGCAATGTGCTGCATCTACAGCGCCTGGCGATCGCCGAGCGCGGCACCTTGTTGGTGCCTGCTGGCGTCAGTGAGCTGCGTGTCGAGGAGTTGCACCTGGGCCGCGAAGCACGCATCGCTCTGGCGCCGGGCGAGCAGCCGTTGCAATTGCTGGTGGGCACTGCTCAGGTGGAGCAGGGCGCACAGATCAGTGCCCGTGGTGCTAAAGGCACGGCGCAGCAGCCTGCTCAACCGGGGCGCAGCCTGACCCTGCGCTTGCATAGTCTGTCTGCTGCCGCGCTGCTGGTGGATGCTCGTGGCGGCCCGGGTGCGCCGGGCTATGTGGGCCTGGATGGCGCAGATGGTGAAACGGGCGGTTGCACCTGGGGCCAGGCCAGCCGTGGCCATGACGGCCATGATGGCGGCGATGGCCAGGCCGGGGCACCAGGGGCGCGGGTGCGTGTCGAGTTGCCGCTGGACTTTCCCGCAGAGCTGCTGCAGATCCGTCTGGACGGTGGCGAGGGTGGTGCGGCCGGCCCCGGCGGCAAGGGCGGGCGCGGCGGTGCAAGCAAGGGCTGCTGGTTGTACAGCACCGATGGCGCTGCCGATGGACGCCCGGGACAGCCCGGCAAGGCTGGAGCGCCGGGGGCGGCCGGGCAGTTGGAGTTGGTCCGTTTCTAAGCGGTTGGTACTGTGCCCGGCTCGGCGCCGGGCCGTGTCTTAAAAGGTCGGGCGGGCGGCGGCGATGCTCACCAGCAGCAGGCCGACAATCAGGTTGCTGCCCACCAGGCGGCGAATCTTGCCCAGGGCGGCGGCGCCGGCCGGCCAGTCCTCGGCTTCCACGGCGCGGCGCAGCTGCGGCAGCTGCAGCAGCTGCACCCGTAGAAACAGCGCCAGCATCACCAGGTACAGGCCGATCATGATCTGCACATAACGCGGTGCGTTGTCGAAACCGGCGAAACCCAGGTGCAGCATGCCCACCCCGGTTACCGGCAGCACCAGCACTGCTGGCCAGACCCAGACGAAGAAGCGCCTGAACACATTCAGCCACAGGCGCAGCCGTGCCGGTGCATCGAGTATTTCGACCGCCGCCGGGCGCAGGATCATCCAGGCGAAGAACATGCCGCCGACCCAGATCAGGGCTGCCAGCAGGTGCAGAACATAGGTCAGGGCGTAGGGCGTCATGGCTTTCTCCAGAGGCTGGCGCAGATGGAGTCTGCGCCGGATCGATTAGCGCGCTATGATAGCCGGCACCGCCAAACACTGAAAATTTATCCAGCCTTTTTGCGCCCAGATCCCATGCTCAGCACCGAACTCAAGTCCCAGATCCAGGGCGCCTATTCCCGTTTTCTCGAAGCCAAGGCGCTCAAGCCGCGCTATGGCCAGCGCCTGATGATCGCCGAGATCGCCAAGGTGCTGGGCGCGATCAAGACCGACGACGAAGGCAAGCGTTTGGGTGACCCCGCTGTGGTGGCAGTGGAGGCGGGCACCGGTACCGGCAAGACCGTGGCCTACAGCCTGGCCACCATCCCCACCGCAAAGGCCGCCGGCAAGCGTCTGGTGATCGCCACCGCCACGGTCGCCCTGCAGGAGCAGATCGTGCACAAGGATCTGCCGGATCTGCTGCGCAACAGTGGTTTGAATTTCAGCTTCGCCCTGGCCAAGGGCCGTGGCCGCTACCTGTGCCTGTCCAAGCTGGATCTGCTGCTGCAGGATGGCGCCGCGCAGAGCGCCACCGCTCAGCTGTTCGAGGAGGAAGGTTTTCGCATCGACGTGGATGAGCAGGGGCAGAAGCTGTTTACCGCGATGATCGAAAAGCTGGCCGGCAACAAGTGGGACGGCGACCGCGACAGCTGGCCGGAGGAGCTCGAAGACAGTCGCTGGTCGCAGCTGACCACCGACCACAGCCAGTGTACCAACCGCCATTGTCCGAACTTCCAGCAGTGCGCCTTCTACAAGGCCCGCGAAGGGATGGGCAAGGTCGATGTGATCGTCACCAACCACGACATGGTCCTGGCCGACCTGGCCCTGGGCGGCGGCGCCGTGCTGCCCGACCCGCGCGAGACCATCTACGTGTTCGACGAGGGCCACCATCTGCCGGACAAGGCCATCGGCCATTTCGCCCATTTCACCCGTCTGCGCAGCACGGCGGACTGGCTGACCCAGATCGACAAGAACCTGACCAAGCTGCTGGCGCAGAACCCGCTGCCGGGGGATATCGGCCGCCTGATCGAACAGGTGCCGGAGCTGGCCCGGGAGCTCAAGACCCAGCAGCAATTTATGTTCAGCGCCTGCGAGCAGGTCGCCGACTTCAAGCCCGGCGAGGACATGGAAGGCCGCGAGCGCCCGCGCCAT
>JBFHPI010000458.1:0-2624 GCA_041592855.1 Pseudomonas sp. | reverse complement strand
CTGCGCGTGCTGCACGAACACGCGCGCAACCTGGCCATCCCGCTGCGTTTGGGCCGCGATGGCAGCGAGATGCAGTGGCGCGAGCATGGCAGCGGCAACGGTCACTTTTTTGCCGATGCGGCTGGCCGCTTGATCATCGACGGCATCGAGGCGCTGCGTTCGGCGACCTGGAGCTTCCCCTCGTTCAGCCTGGAAAGCGTCGCCCAGACCCTGCTCGGCGAGGGCAAGGACATTGCCACGCCCTACCAGCGCATGGACGAAATCGACCGCATGTTCCGCGAGGACAAACCGGCCCTGGCCCGCTACAACCTGCGCGATTGCGAGCTGGTCACGCGGATCTTCGGCAAAACCGCGATCCTCGACTTTCTGCTGGAGCGCGCCACGGTTACCGGCCTGCCGGCTGATCGCAGCGGCGGCTCGGTGGCGGCCTTCGAGCACCTGTATCTGCCGCTGATGCATCGCCGGGGTTTTGTCGCACCGAACCTCGGTGACAACCCGCCGCAAGCCAGCCCCGGCGGTTTTGTCATGGACTCGCAGCCGGGGCTATATGAGTCGGTGCTGGTGCTGGACTACAAGAGCCTGTACCCCTCAATCATCCGCAGCTTTCTGATCGACCCGGTGGGGCTGATCGAGGGCCTGCGTCAGCCGGACGAGGCCCACTCGGTGGCGGGCTTTCGCGGCGCACGTTTTTCCCGCAGCCAGCATTGCCTGCCAGCCATCGTCGAGCGCATCTGGCAGGGCCGCGAGGCCGCCAAACGCGAACACAACGCACCGCTGTCGCAGGCGCTGAAGATCATCATGAACGCCTTCTATGGCGTGCTCGGCTCCAGCGGCTGTCGCTTCTTCGATACGCGCCTGGCCTCCTCCATTACCCTGCGCGGCCACGAGATCATGGCGCGCACCCGCGCCCTGATCGAGGCCGAGGGTTATGCGGTGATCTATGGCGACACCGACTCCACCTTTGTCTGGCTTAAACGTCCGCATACGGAAGAGGACGCCGCACAGATCGGCCATAGCCTGGTGGCCAAGGTCAATGCCTGGTGGCGCGATCACTTGCGTGATCAGTACAGCCTGGAAAGCGCGTTGGAGTTGCAGTTCGAAACCCATTACCGACGCTTTCTGATGCCGACTATCAGAGGCACCGATGAAGGCAGCAAGAAGCGTTATGCCGGGCTGATCACCCAGCCCGACGGTAGCCACAAGATGGTCTACAAAGGCCTGGAAACCGTGCGCAGCGACTGGTCGCCGTTGGCCCAGCAGTTTCAGCGCGAGTTGTACGAGCGCATCTTTCTCGGCCAGCCCTATCAGGACTATGTGCGCGACTACGTCAGCCGCACCCTGAAGGGCGAACTGGATGAACTGCTGGTCTACCGCAAGCGCCTGCGCCGCCCCCTCAGCGATTACCAGCGCAACGTGCCGCCCCATGTACGCGCCGCGCGCCTGGCCGACGAGTACAACGCCGCCCACGGCCGCCCGCTGCAATACCAGCGCGGCGGCTGGATCAGCTACCTGATCACCACTGCCGGCCCGCAACCTTTGGAAGCGCGCAACGCCGCCATCGACTACGACCACTACCTGACCCGCCAGCTGCAGCCGGTGGCCGACGCCATCCTGCCCTTTGTCGAGGATGATTTCGGCACCCTGGTTGGCGGGCAGCTGGGCTTGTTTTAGACGGCGTCTGCGCGTGGCAGGCAAAATGACCGAGCGCTTTTGTAGGCTGCGCCGCGCGCACCAAGCGCGTCCACAGGTGGTGCGCACAGCGCACCCTACGCCTCACGCACCACTGCCATCGGCTTGACCTTGGGCTTACGAAACACCAGCACATTGCCCAGCATCACCAGCACCAGGCCCAGCAGCGCCGGGGCGGTCCACTGGTAGCCCTCGGCAAACACCGAGATATTCAGCGCCACCACCGGGAACAGCACGGTGCAGTAGGCCGCACGCTCCGGCCCCATGCGTCCGACCAGGGTCAGGTAGGCGGTAAAGCCGATCACCGAACCGGGGATGGCCAGGTACAGCAGGCTGCCGATATAGCGGCTGTTCCACTCGAAACCGAAGGGCGTACCACTGAGCAGACAGATCGCCACCAGCATCAAGGCGCCATAGAGCATGCCCCAGGCGTTGGTGGTAAGCGGTTTGAGTCCGGCCTTTTGTTGCAGGCTGGAGAGCATATTGCCGGCAGAGAAGAACAGCGTGCCCAGCAACGCCAGCGCAATGCCCTGCAGGCTTTCACGACTGGTTTCATGCCCGGCCAACTCCGGCCAGAACAGCAGCGCCAGGCCGGCCAGGCCCAGCGCGCCCCCCACCAGCACCTTGGCCGCGATGGTCTGCTTGAAGATCAGCCGCGCGTTAAGCGCATTCCACAGTGTGGCGGTGGAGAAGATCACCGCCACCAGGCCGCTGGGGATCCATTGACTGGCGGTGTAGAAGCACAGAAAGTTCAGGCAGAACAGGCACAGGCCCTGCACCAGGCAGATCAGCTGGCCGCGCCGGTCGAGTTTCTGCAGGCGGCCGCTGAGCAGCAGAATGGCGAACAGCACGGCGGCGGCCAGGGCAAAGCGATAGGCGATGGAGGCGGCAATCGCCACCTCGCCCAGTTGCAGCTTGAGGGCGATCCAGGTGGT
>JBFHPI010000457.1:0-2631 GCA_041592855.1 Pseudomonas sp. | reverse complement strand
TTGTTCAGCGGATGGATATCGCAGGCGATGTGCAGGGCCAGGGCGCGCACCCGGGCGCGCTCGGCCGGGTCGCTTGGCAGCAGCGCCGGCACCGGGAAGACTTCATCCAGGTACTCGAGGATGGCCAGGGACTGGGCAATCCGCACCCCGCCCGCGGCCTCGTCCACCAGCAGCGGCACCAGCTGCTGCGGGTTGAGCGCCTGGTACTCGGCCGCATGCTGCTGGCCGCCATCCTTGACCAGGTGCACCGGCACCTGGCGGTAGGCCAGGCCCTTGAGGTTGAGGGCGATGCGCACCCGGTAGGCGGCGCTGGAACGCCAGTAGCCATAGAGCGTCAGCTCAGTGCTCATAGCGCTCCACCGTCTGGTCGATGGCGCCGAAGATGCTCTGGCCGGCGGCGTCAAACATCTCGATGCGTACCCGGTCACCGAACTTGAGGAACGGCGTCTTGGCCTCGCCCTGCTCGATGATTTCCAGCATGCGTTTCTCCGCCAGGCAGCTGGAGCCCGCACTGCGGTCATAGTTGGACACGGTGCCGGAGCCGATAATGGTGCCGCAACCCAAGGGCCGGGTCTTGGCCGCGTGGGCGACCAGGGTGGGGAAGTTGAAGGTCATGTCCACGCCGGCATCCGGCTGACCGAACAACGCGCCATTGATATGGGAGACCAGCGGCCGATGCACCTTGCCGCCCTGCCAGCTGTCGCCCAGCTCGTCCGGGGTGATGGCCAGCGGCGAGAAGCTCGACGAGGGTTTGCTCTGGTAGAAACCGAAGCCCTTGGCCAGCTCGCCGGGAATCAGGTTGCGCAGTGACACATCGTTGACCAGCATCAGCAACTGGATATGCCCGGCCGCCTCGGCAGGCGTCACGCCCATGGGCACGTCATCGGTGATCACCGCGATCTCGGCTTCCAGGTCGATGCCCCAGGCCTCGTCGGCCATCAGGATCGGGCTATGCGGCGGGATAAAGCAGTCGGCGCCGCCCTGGTACATCAACGGGTCGTGCCAGAAGCTTTCCGGCATCTCGGCGCCGCGGGCCTTGCGCACCAGCTCCACATGGTTGACGTAGGCGCTGCCATCGGCCCAGTGATAGGCCCGCGGCAGGGGGCTGTGGCAGGCGGCCTGTTCGAAGGCGAAGGCGCCCTCTTCCAGACCATCGTTGAGACGCTGATAGACCGCCTCCAGCTTGGGTTTGGTCACGGCCCAGTTATCCAGGGCGGCCTGCAGGGTGGTGGCGATCTGCGGTACGCATACCGCGCGGGCCAGATCGCGGGAAACCACGATGAGCACACCGTCGCGGCCCTGATTCAGTGATGCGAGTTTCATCTTCAAACCTCGTGGGGTGCGCTATGCGCACCATGGCATTCAGGAGTCGGTGCGCACAGCGCACCCTACAACCCTGGCGCGCGCCAGGAATTGACGTACTCAGGCACATCCACCGCGCTGGCGGCTTCGCCGACTTCCAGGGCGCGGCGGGTGTCGATCATCACCGCCACCTCATCGATAAAGGTCGCCGGGTCGACCAGCGCCTTCTTCAACGCCTTGGGGTGTGGGCCATGGGGGAAGCCACAGGGGTGCAGGGTGACCATGCCCTGCTCGATATTGTCGCGGCTGAAGAAGTTGCCACGGTGGTAGAACAGCACTTCGTCGTAGTCGTCGTTGTTGTGATAGAAGGGCACCTTGAGCGCGCCGGGGTCGCTTTCCACCGGGCGCGGGGTAAAGGTGCAGATGACAAAGCCATTGGCCACGAAGGTGGTGTGCGCCGATGGCGGCAGGTGATAGCGGTGGCTCATCAGCGGGCGGATATCGCGCCAGTTGAGGCGCACCACGCAGTTGTCGCCATGCCAGCCCACCACATCCAGCGGGTTGTAGGGGTAAGTCACAGTGCTGATCTGGCCCCGGCGCTTGATGCGAATCTGCCAGGTGCTCTCATCCTGCTGGGCCTTGAAGGCCTCATCGATGCGCGGATGATCCAGCACCGCCGGATCGAAGATCGCCTGGGGGCCGAGCAGGCCCTTGTCCGGCAGCTGATAGGCACCGTCGGTGCTTTCGATCAGCAGCATAAAGGTCGGCGCGCCGGCCTCGATGCGCCAGGCAGTGCCACGGGGGATCAGCAGGTAATCGCCGTCGCGGTAGCTCAAATGGCCGAAGTCGCAGAAGAACTCCCCTGCCCCCTCATGGATAAACAGCAGGTCATCGCCATCGGCATTGCGCACCAGATGGCCCATGGCACCCTGGGTTTTCCAGACGCGCAGTTTCATATCGCCATTGTGCAACGTGAGTGGCGCGGCCAGCGGGCAGTCGCGCTCGCTGGCGATCTCGTTGAAATTGAAGGCATGGGGGCGCAGCGGTCCTTCCCAGTCGATCCAGCCGGTGGGCGGATGCCTGTGGTGCAGGTGCGCGGTGGGGCCAAAAAAGCCCTCGCGGCCCATCTCGCGCTCATAGGTGCCTTCGGGAAAGTCGCAGTGCGCCTGACGCGAATACTCGCCTTCACGCAGGGGAAAACGGATCCAGTTACGGCTCATGGCCTCACTCCTCGGAAATCACACCGCGCTTGATCTGGTCTTCCTCGATGGACTCGAACAGCGCCTTGAAGTTGCCTTCGCCAAAGCCCCGGTTGCCCTTGCGCTGGAT
>JBFHPI010000456.1:0-2633 GCA_041592855.1 Pseudomonas sp. | reverse complement strand
TTATCTGCTCGATAATGCGCTGGTCGTCCATCAGTTCGCGCTGGCGTGCGTCGATCCGTGAGGCCAGTTGGAAGTTATTGCTGGCCCGGCGCTTGGCGAAGTCCAACTGTTCGATGGCTTGCTGGTAGTCGCCGACCAGCGCGAAGAATTCGGCGCGAGCCTGATGCAGGCCGATGGTGTTGCCGGTCAGGCCGCGTACCTCGGCTACCAGATACCAGATGTCGGGATCTTTGCTGCGGCGTTTGGCCAGCTCGTCCAGGGCGCGCTCTGCCTCTGCAAGGCGCCGTTGTTTGATCAGCAACTCGACCTGGGCCTGCTGCACCGGGTAGTTGCCCGGATACAGCTCAAGCAGGCGTTGAATCCGGCTCTGGGCAGCGTCCAGCTGATTGGCACTCATGTCCAATTCGACCTGGGCGAGGTTATAGATAATGTCGTTGGGCTTTTCCTGCAGTAGTGCCTGAAGGACTTCCCGGGCTTCCTTGTGTTGGCCGCCCTTGATCTGGGCGATGGCCAGGCCGTAGCGGGCAGCTTCCAGCTTGGCATTGTCATCGAGCATGGTGCGAAAACGTTTGGTCGCCAGGCCCGGAGTCTCTTCATAGTTGAGCTGAACCCGGGCGCGCATCAGTTGATAGCGCAGGCTGTCGGTGATGCCTTCGTCCTGGTACTGCTCGGCGCGGTTGCGTGTGTCGGCGATACGCGATTCCGATACCGGGTGAGTGAGGAGAAACTCTGGTGGCTTGCGGTCGTAGCGATACTGGCGCATCAGGCGTTCGAACATGCTGGGCATGGCGCGGGGGTTGTAGCCGGCCTTTTCCAGATTGACCAGGCCGATGCGGTCGGCTTCCTGCTCGTTCTGTCTGGAGAAGCGCCGTTGTTCCTGGATAGCGGCAGCCTGGGTCGAGGCGATGGCCGCGATGCCGACGTCGCTGGCACCGGCTGCTGCCGCCACGATACCGGCGAGCAGGCCAGCCATCACCGGGATCTGCATGCGCTGCTGGGCTTCCAGGCCGCGGGCGAAATGGCGCTGGGACAGGTGCGCCAGTTCGTGGGCCATTACCGAGGCGTATTCGGCCTCAGTCTGGGCATAGAGGAATAGGCCGCCATTGACTCCAATAATCCCGCCGGGCGCTGCAAAGGCATTGATCTGCGGGCTGTCGAGCAGCACGAACTCCAGGCGCCGGTCCTGTAGCTGGCTGGTCTCGCTAAGGCGATAGACGCTGGTCTCCACATAGTCCTTGAGCAGGGGGTCGGACAATTGGCTGACCTGGCCACGTACCAGGCTGAGCCAGGCCCGGCCCAGCTGGTGCTCCTGTTGTGGGGATACCATGGCTGAACTGGCATCGCCCAGGGCCGGAAGGTCGCTGGCGAAGGCAGGGCTGCTCAGCAGGCAGGCGAGGGTCAGCAGAACGGGGCGCAGAAGAGGCATGCACTGGGCTCGTGGTGAATAGAGTGGCTACTTTAGCCCTCAGCTTGCATTGCTGGCCAGGGTTGTGCGGCCTTGGGTATTCTTGTCGACCTTTCTGGAGCGATATATGACCGATCTCGACCCCGCCGTGCCGGCCCATGATGCCGAGTTGGATGCCTGCGGCCTGAACTGCCCTTTGCCTTTGCTAAAAGCCAAGCTCGAACTCAATCGCCTGGCCAGTGGTGCGGTGCTCAGGGTCAGGGCCACCGATGCTGGTTCGCAGCGGGATTTTCGTGCCTTCGCCACATTGTCCGGGCATAGTCTGCTGCATGAAGAGCTCAGCGACGGTGTCTACAGCTACTGGTTGCGCAAGGCCTGAGTGGCCTGCACTGCATTTAAGGAATATTGATGGTCAAGGTGTTACGTAACTGGCTGCACCGCTATTTCTCCGATGAGCAGGCGGTGGTATTGGCGGTCCTGCTGGTGGGCGGTTTTGCTGTCGTGCTGATCTTCGGCGGCATGTTGGCGCCGGTGCTGACGGGCCTGGTCCTGGCGTTTCTGATGCAGGGGCTGGTCAATGCCTGCGAGCGGCTGGGGCTGCCCCAGGCCGCAGCAGTGTGGTTGGTGTTCACCCTGTTTATGGGCTTGTTGTGCCTGTTCCTGTTGGTACTGATGCCCCTGGTCTGGCAGCAGCTGAGTACCTTGTTCAATGAACTGCCGCGCATGCTGGGCGAGTGGCAGTCGTTATTCCTGCTATTGCCGGAACGTTACCCGAATCTGATCACCGATGTTCAGGTGCTGCAGATGATCGACACCTTGCGTGGCGAAGCCGGCAAGTTCGGTCAGTGGGCGTTGTCCTTCTCGCTGTCCAGCCTGCCGATGCTGATGAGCATCATGATCTATCTGGTGCTGGTGCCGATTCTGGTGTTCTTCTTTCTTAAGGACCGCCAGGTGATCGGTGACTGGTTCCGTGCGTTGCTGCCCACCGAACGCGCCCTGCTTAGCCAGGTGGCCCTGGAGATGAACCAGCAGATCGCCAACTATATTCGCGGCAAATTTATCGAGATTCTTATCGTCGGTGTGGTGACTTATATCGCCTTTGCGGTGCTGGGCCTCAACTATGCGGCGCTGCTGGCGTTATTGGTCGGCCTGTCGGTGGTGGTGCCCTATATCGGCGCGGTGGTGGTGACGGTGCCGGTGGCGCTGATTGGCCTGTTCCAGTGGGGCT
>JBFHPI010000455.1:0-2635 GCA_041592855.1 Pseudomonas sp. | reverse complement strand
GCTGGTGCGCCTTGTCTTGGTGCATTATTCGCGATTGATGAATGAACAATGGGGCAGGAGTATCCTGCAACCCTGCATGTCGATCTTTGGTCAGACTTGGTTTGAGTGTTTTGGGTTGGGAGATGGTCATGTTTACCCTGGATTCACGTCTGCAACAGGATACGGTGCCAGTTGGGGACTTCCCGCTATGTCGCCTGCTGCTGATGAATGATGCGCAGTATCCCTGGTTTATTCTGGTGCCGCGACGCGAGGATGTGAGCGAGCTGTTCCAGCTCGATGAGCAGGATCAGCAAGCGTTATGGCGCGAAACCACTTTCTTGGCCGAGGTGCTCAAGGACAGTTTTGCCGCCGACAAGATGAATGTGGCGACTCTGGGCAATATGGTCGCGCAGCTGCATATGCATGTGATTGTGCGTCGTCGGGGCGATGCGGCCTGGCCTGCTCCGGTCTGGGGTAAGCAAGCCGCAGTGCCTTATACGGTGCAGCAGATCGAGCAGGTCAAGGAGCGCTTGCGTCTGGTGCTAACTGACGATTTTTGTTTTGTCGAGGGTTGAGCCATGAGTATGGAAGCGCGGATTAGTGAGCTGGAGAGTCGCCTGGCTTTTCAGGATGACACCATCCAGGCGCTGAATGACGAGCTGGTGGTCCAGCAGCGTTTGCTCGAACGCATGCAGATGCAGATTGCCCTGTTGGCCAAGCGTCAGGAGGAGGTGGCGGGCCAATTTGGGATCAGTGAGGATGAGGCGCCGCCACCGCACTACTGAATGGTCGACTGGAAAACAACAAAGCCCGCAATCGCGGGCTTTTTTGTAGAGGGGGTGGCTTTAGCGGCGGCTGGGCATTGCAGCGATCACATCTTCGGCCTGCAGGCCCTTGTCGCGCTGCATTACGGCAAATTCGACGCGCTGGCCTTCGACCAGCACGCGGTGGCCTTCACCGCGAATAGCGCGAAAGTGTACGAAAATATCATCGCCCGAATCGCGGGAGATAAAACCGAAGCCTTTCGAGGTGTTGAACCACTTGACCGTGCCGGTTTCGCGATTGCTGGCGAGTTCACCACTGCTGTTGCTTTGGCGGGGTTGCAAACGCAGATTGCACGCCAGATGCAGAGCAACGGCGCCGGCCAGGGTCAGCAGGCTGAATAGAGTGGCGGGCATGCCGGCGATGCTGGGTAGGGGGGCCAGCAGAATCAGGGCTTGCAGTAGAGTGGCCAGAACCAGCAGGGCGCTCACCAGGTTTTGCAGCGGGTGACGCAGGCCGTTATGCCAGATAGGCAGCTGTGGAGCCAGCATCAGGTTGGTGAGGCCGAACAGGGTCAGGTGCAGTGCGTCGCTTTGCTGCAGGAAGGGCAGGGCAGAGTCGCTGAAGCTGGGGATTGTAGAAAGGACCAAGGCGGCAAGGCCGGTAAACAGGTGGACGACTTTCAGCATGTTGAATGAACTCACTTATTGCAGGGTCACAGGAAGAGCTGGCTGCGCAGGTTTGGCCATGTTGAAGAAGGGTCTGATGGGGCTTGCGCGGCGGGCCTATGCGTCAAGGTGAGAGGTTACTCTGACGACACGGGGGTATTTAACAGCAAAGCGCTGGGCTACTCAAATCAGGCGCTGATTGCTGTTTCCGTAGGGGTGGGGTGGACGTTGTTGCGGCCATTGCGTTTGGCCTGGTAAAGCGCATCGTCAGCTCGGGTTAGCAGGCTCTCGAAATTGTCCCCTGGCTGCGCCATGGCATAGCCGAAGGAGGCTGAGATGCTGTCGAGTACCTCGTCGGTCCGTCTGACCTTGATGCGCAATGCGTGGATCTTCAGGCGCAGCTTATCGGCGAAAGCATGCACGCTGTCCGGGCCGCTGCAGTCGCGCAGGATCACGCAGAATTCTTCGCCGCCATAGCGGGCCGCAATGGCCTGGGGAGGCAGCACGTCACGTAGCAGAATACCTACATGTTGCAGTACACGGTCACCCAGGGGGTGGCCGTACTGATCGTTGAACTGCTTGAAATGGTCGATGTCCAGCATCACCAGGGCCACATTCAGCGGGTTGTCGTGAAGTATCTGCTCTAGTAGGCGGGTAAAGGCATTACGATTGAATACCATGGTCAGGCTGTCCAGCGTAGCCGCCATATGGGCACGCTCCAGCTGGTTGCGCAGGCACTTGATCTCTTCCTGTGCGGCTTGTAGGCGGTAAAGGAACTTGTCCTGCTGGTCGTGAATGACCTGGGTGCTGTGCTGCAGTTCGTTGAGCACGGCTGGCAGGTCGTCGATGATGGGTTCGTGCAGAGCGGCCAGACCTTGTTCCAGGCTGACCTGGTAATTACGGCTGCCTATTATGCTTCGCGATACATCGCCTTCTATATCATCTACCAGGTCGATAACCTGCTTCTGGCCGCTGCGGGCTTCTTCCAGTTCTCCCTGGATAATAAAGTCGCGAAACAATTTGACGGCGGTTTCCGGGGGAAAGCAGTCAAAGTCCTGGACGGTCTTGTCCAGGCGCCTGTTCAGTTCGGGGTCAAGTCCCTTGCTGTAGCTGTACCAGAGGGCGTAATGCACCGGATTGGGCGGAATGTCGTGGCTCATCATCAGCGGCACGGCTTTTTTCAGAAGCGCCGCTGCCTCGCGGGTTTCTTCGGGGAACAGTTCCAG
>JBFHPI010000454.1:0-2646 GCA_041592855.1 Pseudomonas sp. | reverse complement strand
TCGAACACCTGGGGATCGATGAAGGGCGGGTCAGCAGCCAGATATTCCCCGGCAGCCACCAGCTGGCCGCCCTGCGCGGCCTGTTTAGCTGAGACTGGTCTAGCTGTTTTTCTCGCGAGCATGAAAAAGCCGCGCAGTGCGCGGCTTTGGAGTTGGTGGGCCCACACGGACTCGAACCGTGGACCAAAGGATTATGAGTCCTCTGCTCTAACCAACTGAGCTATAGGCCCTCAGAGGCCGGCGGATTATACCGATGCGGTCTGGCCAGCGCCAACCGCGTGGCGAGGTTCGAGGAAGTTTTGTGCGAAGGCATCGGCCGGAATGGGGCGACTGACGACAAAACCCTGGATCTGTTCGCAGCCTTCGGCGGCGAGGAACAGTTCCTGGGCCTTGGTTTCTACCCCTTCGGCGATCACGGTCAGTTGCAGGCTGCGGCCCAGGGCGATGATGGCGCGGGTGATGGCGGCGTCGTTGGCGTCATCGGGCAGGTCGCTGATAAAGGAGCGGTCGATCTTCAGGGTGTCCACCGGCAGGCGCTTGAGGTAGCTGAGCGAGGAGTAGCCGGTGCCAAAGTCGTCGATGGCCAGTTGTACGCCCAGGGCCTTGAGCTGGTGCAGCAGCACCAGGGCCTCTTCGGCCTGGTTCATGATAAAGCTCTCGGTGATCTCCAGTTGCAGCAGGCTGGCCGGCAGTTGGTGGTCTTCCAGCAGGCTGGCGATGCGCTCCAGCAGGTGCGGCTGGCGTAGCTGGATGCCGGTGAGGTTGACCGACAGCGGGCCGAAGGGGGCGTGCTGGTTGTGCCACTGCTGCATCTGCCGGCAGGCTTGTTCCAGTACCCAGTCGCCCAGGGGGATGATCAGGCCGGTTTCTTCGGCCAGGGGGATAAAGCGCTCAGGGGAAATTTCGCCGAATTCCGGGTGGTGCCAGCGCAGCAGGGCTTCGGCGCCGACCAGTTGCTGGTCACTCAGGCTACGTTTGGGCTGGTAGTAGAGTTGCAGCTGGTTCTGTTCGATGGCGCGGCGCAATTCGCGCTCTATGGCCACGCGCTCGCTGGCCTGGAAGGTCAGGTCGCGGGTGTAACGCTCGATGCGGTTGCGCCCGCGGGCTTTGGAGCGGTACATGGCGGCGTCGGCGTGTTTGATCAGGCTGGCGACGTCGTCGCCGTCTTCCGGGTAGAGGCTGATACCGATGCTGGCGCTGATAAAGAGTTCCTGGGTGTCGACCTTGAACGGCTGGTTGAAGCAGCCGAGCAGCTTCTGCGCCACCTGTTCGGCATCCTTGAAGTGATGCAGGCCGGGCAGCAGGATGATGAATTCGTCGCCGCCCAGGCGGGCCACGGTGTCGACATCGCGCAGCTGGTTTTTCAGGCGCAGGGCAATGCTTTTCAGCAGCAGGTCGCCCACTGGGTGGCCGAGGCTGTCGTTGATGTGCTTGAAACGGTCCAGGTCGATAAACAGCACGGCGCCCTGCAGGTTGTCCTGGCGGGCTTCTTCCAGGGCGTAGCGCAGGCGGGCTTCGAACAGCATGCGGTTGGGCAGGCCGGTGAGGGAGTCGTGGTGGGCCTGGTGGTCGAGGCGGGCCTGGGCGTGCTTGAGCGAGCTGATATCGGCGAAGACGCCGACGAAGTGGGTGATGCGCCCGTGTTCGTCGTGGACTGTGCTGATGGTCAGCCAGCTGGGGAAGAGTTCGCCATTCTTGCGTTTGTTCCAGATCTCGCCCTGCCAGTGTCCGGAGGCAGCCAGGCTGTGCCAGAGGCGCACGAAGAAGGCGCTGTCGTGGTTGCCGGAGGCCAGCAGGCGCGGCGACTGGCCCAGGGCTTCGCTTTCGCTGTAGCCGGTGATGCTGGTGAAGGCACGGTTGACGGCGGTGATGCGTTGCTCGATATCGGTGATCATCACGCCTTCGGCGGTACTTTCGAAGACGGTCGCGGCCTGTTGCAGGCGTTCCTGCATCAGTGAGCGTTCGGTGATGTCGCGGGCAATGGTGAGCATGCAGGCCTCACCGCCGATCTGCATGGGTTGCACGGACATCTCGCAATGGCGCAGGTTGCCATCCTTGCGCCGGATATTGGCGCAGAAGCTGGCCACCGCGCCCTTTTCCCGCAGGATGTCGACCATGCGCAGGCGGTCTTGCGGGTCGTCCCAGATGCCCAGTTGCACGGTGGAGCTTTCGGTGGCTTCCTCGATGCTGTAGCCGGTGATCTGGCAGAAGCCCTGGTTGACGTCGAGCAGCTGGCCGTCGTGCAGGCGGGTGATCAACAGGCCGTCGGGTGAGGCGTGGAAAGCTTTGGCGAACTTGATTTCGGACAGTTGCAGGCGCTGTTGGGTGTCCTTGAGCTGGCTGATGTCACGCACCACCACCACCAGGGTAGGGCGGTTGGCCAGGGCGATCTTTTGCGCCGAGATCAGCCCGGTAAATTCCCGACCATCGCGGCGGCGGAAGGCGCCTTCGATATTGTGCAGGTTGCGTTCGCGCAGCATCTGCAGAATGCGTGGGCCTGTGCCGTCTTCGATCCACAGGCCCAGTTCGGTGCTGGTACGGCCAATGGCTTCGGCGGCGCTGAGGCCAAACTGCTGCTCGAAGGTCTGGTTGACTTCGAGCATGCGCCCGCTGTCCATGTCGATCAGGGCGATGATGTCGGGGCAG
>JBFHPI010000453.1:0-2663 GCA_041592855.1 Pseudomonas sp. | reverse complement strand
TGATCAATGGCATTGAGGGGGCGGGCAAGGGGGAAACGGTCAAACTGCTCAACGAGTGGATGGATGCGCGGCTGATCCAGGTCAGCACCTTCGACCAGCAGACCGACGAGGAGCTCGCCCGCCCGCCGGCCTGGCGCTACTGGCGCCAGCTGCCGCCCAAGGGGCGTATCGGCATTTTCTTCGGCAACTGGCACAGCCAGATGATTCAGGGGCGGGTGCATGGGCGCTTCAAGAATGCAGTGCTGGATCAGGCCATCGATAGCACCCTGTCCATGGAACGTATGCTCTGCGACGAGGGCACGCTGATCTTCAAGTTCTGGTTCCATCTGTCCAAGCCACGAATGAAGGCGCGCCTCAAATCCCTGCGTGACGATCCATTGCACAGTTGGCGCATCAGCCCCCTGGACTGGCAGCAGTCCAAGACCTATGACAAGTATGTGCGGGTCGGCGAGCGGGTGTTGCGCCGCACCAGTCGCGACTATGCGCCCTGGTATGTGGTGGAGGGGGCTGACGAGTACTACCGCAGCCTGACGGTCGGACGCATTCTGCTCGACGGCCTGCAAGCCGCACTCAAGGCTCAGGTCCGTCCCATGCCTCATCCCCATGCCGCGCCGCTGACTTCAAGCCTGGATAATCGTGGCCTGCTCGACAGCCTGGATATGAGCCAAGCCCTGGACAAGGCTGACTATGAAGAGCAGTTGGCGCTGGAACAGGCTCGTCTGTCGGGCCTGATGCGTGACAAGCGCATGCGCCGGCATTCGCTGGTCGCGGTGTTCGAGGGTAACGATGCGGCCGGCAAGGGTGGGGCGATCCGCCGCGTGATCGGTGCCCTGGACCCCCGTCAATACCGCATCGTGCCGGTCGCTGCGCCTACCGAAGAAGAGCGTGCTCAGCCTTATCTGTGGCGCTTCTGGCGGCATATTCCGGCCCGTGGCAAGTTCACCGTATTTGACCGCTCCTGGTATGGCCGTGTGCTGGTGGAGCGGGTTGAGGGTTTCTGCAGCCCCGGTGACTGGCTGCGAGCCTATGGTGAAATCAATGACTTCGAAGAGCAACTGGGCGATGCCGGGGTCATATTGGTTAAGTTCTGGTTGTCGATCGATCAGGACACCCAGCTCGAACGCTTCAAAGCCCGTGAAAAGATCCCCTTCAAGCGTTTCAAGATCACCGAAGAGGACTGGCGCAACCGCGAGAAGTGGCCGTTATACCGTGACGCCGTGGGCGATATGGTCGACCGCACCAGTACCGAGATCGCCCCCTGGACCCTGGTTGAAGCCAACGACAAGCGCTTTGCCCGGATCAAAGTGTTGCGCACCCTCAACCAGGCGATCGAAGCGGCATTCGAGAAGCACTGAGGGCACAGGCCGCGTGCCTTGGCCACAGTTTTTTGCCAGCGAGGCTATTGGGGCTGCGGGGTTAACGATGGCTGCGCATATATCCGCTGAATGATCGTCGCAGGCCTGGATTATTCGGTCTTATTCTCGACCCATTTACAACGCCAATAACAATGAGGTGCAGCATGCGCGAAGTGGTGATCGTTGAAAGTGTACGGACCGGCCTGGCCAAGTCCTTCCGCGGCAAGTTTAATCTGACCCGGCCGGACGATATGGCCGCCCACTGCGTCAATGCGCTGCTGGCCCGCACTGGTATCGACCCCGCGCTGGTGGACGACTGCATTGTGGGTGCCGGTTCCAACGAGGGCGCCCAGGGCATGAACATCGGGCGTAATGTGGCGGTGCTCTCCGGGCTGGGCATCAACGTGGCGGGCATGACCCTCAATCGCTTTTGCTCCTCGGGGCTGCAGGCCATTGCCATTGCGGCCAACCAGGTGGCGTCCGGCTGCAGCGATATCATCGTGGCAGGTGGGGTTGAGTCGATCACCATGACCCTCAAGAGCATGAACACCGACAACCTCTTCAACCCTATCCTCAAGCAGGATGTTCCAGGCATCTACTACCCCATGGGGCAGACCGCCGAAATCGTCGCGCGGCGTTATGGTGTGACCCGCGAGGCCCAGGATGCCTATGCCTTGCAAAGTCAGCAGCGCACTGCCAGGGCTCAGGCCGAAGGGCTGTTCGATGACGAGATCGTGCCGATGCAAGTCCGCTATCAGGTTGAGGACAAGGCCACGGGCGAGAAACGCATTGTCGACGGCGTGGTGGATCGGGATGACTGTAACCGCGCCGATACCACCCTCGAAAGCCTGGCTGCGCTCAAGCCGGTGTTTGCCGAGGATGGCTCGGTGACCGCCGGCAATGCCTCGCAACTGTCAGATGGCGCCTCCATGACCCTGGTGATGAGCCTGGACAAAGCCATCGAGCTAGGGCTCAAACCGAAAGCCTTTTTCCGTGGTTTTACCGTGGCAGGCTGTGAGCCAGACGAGATGGGCATCGGCCCGGTGTTCTCGGTGCCCAAGTTGCTCAAGGCCAAGGGCCTGTCGATTGCCGATATCGACCTGTGGGAGCTCAATGAAGCCTTCGCTTCCCAGTGTCTGTATGCCCGTGATCGTCTGCAAATCGACAATGCCAAGTACAACGTCAATGGGGGGTCGATCTCCATCGGCCACCCCTTTGGCATGACCGGTTCGCGCCAGGTCGGGCATCTGGTGCGTGAACTGCAGCGGCGTAATCTGCGTTACGGCATTGTGACCATGTGCGTGGGTG
>JBFHPI010000452.1:0-2665 GCA_041592855.1 Pseudomonas sp. | reverse complement strand
GTCTGCAGATGGGGGCCGGGTAGCCACCAGGCGGGTTTGAAGGTTGTGGGCATAAAGACCGTGTCTGCAAGCTGAAATCTGGCCGCAGATGTGATCTGGGGCCGATGTTGCCGAATTGTGCAGGCCGCTTCGAGCTTGCGGCAATGCCGGCGCTCTTCAGCGCTGACGCTTGCGCAGTATGCGCCAGGCGCACCAGGTCAGTACCATCAGGGCGGCGATACGCTGGTTGGTCAGGCCGATGACGATGCCCATGTTGGGATTCTGCGGTATCGAACGTGCCAGGTGCAGCGCAATTTCCTGCTGACTGAACAGCACCGGCAAGGCCAGTGCGATCAGCAGCAGGTAGGGCAGGTGGGTGTAGATAAAGTCTTTCACCCGCGTTGCCACAGGGCGTAATGCACCTGGCCGGTGTGCTTCTCCCGATGCAGGCGCCAGTTGCCGGGCAGGCCGAGGCTGGAGGGCGACTGCTCGCTTTCGGTGTAGACCCAGGCGTCGTCGGCCAGCCAGCCCTGTTGCTCCAGCAGTTGGCAGGCGCCGAGCAGCAGGTCCTGATGGAAGGGCGGGTCGAGCAGGACGATATCGAAGCGCCGTGGCGCCGGCTGGGCCAGCAGCTGCAGGGCATCGCCCTGGCGCACCTCGCCGTTGCTGCACTGCAGGGTCGCCAGATGCCCGCGCAGCGCCGCCACCGACGCCGGGTTAAGGTCGCAGGCCAGGCCGCTGGCCGCGCCACGGGACAGGGCTTCGAGCAGCAGGGCGCCGCTGCCGGCAAAGGGGTCGAGGACATGGGCGCCCTCGACATAGGGCGCCAGCCAGTTGAACAGGGTTTCGCGCACCCGGTCCGGGGTCGGGCGCAGGCCGGGGCCGTCGGGGAAGGCGAAGCGCCGCGAGCGCCACTGGCCGCCGATAATGCGCAGCTGGCCCTGGCCGCCATGGGCCTTGATCCCCGACTTTGGCGGGGTGCGGCCGGCCATCAGTGCGGCACTCCGCTGGGCTGCGGGCGCGGCGCGTCGCTGGGTGGCGGCAGCTCTTTCTGTTCCACCGTGGGGCCGGCGGTGACGATGACCAGAGCCTCGGGATCGAGATGACGATTCATCGCGGCCTTGACCTGTTCCAGGCTCAGGGCCTGAACCTCGGCCATAAAGTCTTCCAGATAGGTCAGCGGCAGGTCGTAGAAACCCATGGAACCGAGCTGGCCGACGATGGCGGCATTGCTCGCGGTGGACAGCGGGAAGCTGCCGGCCAGCTCGCGCTTGGCGCGCTGCAGTTCGGCCTCGCTGGGGCCTTCGGCCAGGTACTCGCGCAGCAGGTCCTTGATCAGCTGCAGGGTGCCGGCGCTCTGCTCGGCGCTGGTCTGCAGGCTGATCAGGAAGGGGCCGCGGGCCTGCATGGCGGTGAAGCCGGAGTAAATGCCGTAGGTCAGGCCGCGCTTCTCGCGCACCTCTTCCATCAGTCGGGTGCCGAAACCGCCGCCACCGAACATCTGGTTGCCCAGGTAGAGGGCGGCGTAGTCCGGGTCACGCCGGTCGATACCGAGTTGGGCGATCAGCAGATGGGTCTGGCTGGAGGGGAACTCGATATGGCTGGGGCCGGGCGTCGGCACCTCAGGCTGGGCGATTCGTGGCAGCGCCGGTCCGCTGGGCATCGCGGCGGACACCGAGGCGGTGAGAGCCTCGGCTTCGGCGCGGGAGAGGTCGCCGACCAGGGCGATCACCGCATTGCCGGCGGCATAGGCGCGGGCGTGGAAGGCTTGCAGTTGCTCGCGGCTGATGCCCGGGATAGACGCGGCGCTGCCTTCGCTGGGATGAGCGTAGGGATGCTCGCCATACAGGCGCTGGAACAGCTCCAGATTGGCCAGTTTGCCGGGGTTCTGCTTCTGCTGCTCGAAACCGGCCAGCAGCTGGTTCTTGATCCGCGCCAGGGAATCCTCGGGGAAGGTCGGCTGGCCCAGCACCTGGTTGAACAGGGCCAAGGCCGGCTCGCGCTGTTCGGCCGCGCTCAGGCTGCGCAGACTGAGCACCGCCATATCGCGGTAGGCACCGTTGCCGAAGCTGGCACCGAGGTCTTCGAAACCGGCGGCGATGGCGCCGACATCCTTGCCCGGTACCCCTTCGTTGAGCATGGCGTTGGTCAGCATGGCCAGGCCGGGAACCCCCTGGTCATGGCTGCTGCCGGCGGCAAAGGTCAGGCGCAGGTCAAACATCGGCAGTTCGCGGGCTTCCACGAATAGCACCTTGGCGCCTTCGGCGGTGTGCCAGGTCTGAATCTCCAGATGGCGCCGGGCAGGGGGCTGATCACCCAGCTCGCTGAGGGATTCGATCGGTGGTCGGCTGCTTGCTGGCTCGGCTGGCTGAAAATCGGGGGTAGACCGGCTGGTGGCATACAGGATGGCCAGCAAAACCAGCAGTGCCAGGCCGAGCAGGCCGTAGCGCAGGCCATTGCGCTCATTCATGGCGCGTCTCCTCGGGCAGGACTTGGGCGACACTCAGACGGTCGCGGACAAAGAAGGTGGTGGCGGCATTCTGGATATCGGCGGGGGTCACCGCTTCCAGCTCGGCCAGTTCCTGATCGATCAGCCGCCAGGACAGGCCGACGGTTTCCAGCTGGCCAATGGCGGTGGCCTGGCTGGTGATGGAGTCACGCTCATAGACCAGGCCAGCGATCACCT
>JBFHPI010000451.1:0-2666 GCA_041592855.1 Pseudomonas sp. | reverse complement strand
CTCATGACGCCGAGCGTCACAGGATAGCTCCCACGCAGGAGCGTGGGAGCTATCAAGAAAGGCAGCGACCAACAGCCAAAACCCCAACTCAGCCTCAGTCGATACCGCCAGGCACAAACAGGGCCCTGGGCTTTTTCCCTGATGGAGAAGATTTGTTGCACTTGCGCAACATCCAAAGCGCAGGTGCTCGGGTATAACCCTTGGCACGTTCACACACAGGGACCTCGTGCATGGCAGCGCCGCTGTTTGACTACGAAAGCCATCTGGAGGCCTGCGCGCAACAGGATGAGCAGGCCTTCAAGGCGCTCTACCAACAGGAGGTCGCGCAGATGCTCGGATTAGCCATCACCCTACTCGGTCGCCGTGATCAGGCCGAGGACTGTGTGCACGATGCCTTTGTACAGATATGGCGCAACGCCGGACGTTTTCAGCGCGCGCTTGGCAGCGGACGCGCCTGGATTCACAGCATCCTGCGCTACCGTGCACTGAACCAGCTGCGCAGCCGCGGGCGCACAGTCGCGCTGGATGATGACTTTATCGAACGCGCCGCCGACGACAGCCCGCAGAGTGTCGAGTTGCTGGAACAACAGGGAGAACAGCAACAGCTGCGCCGCTGCCTGCAAGGTATCGAGCGCAACCGTCGCCACCCGATTTTGCTGGCGTTCTACCGTGGGCTGACTCACGAGCAGATTGCCCAGCGCCTGACCACCCCACTGGGCACCATCAAGGGTCGTATCCGCGCTGGCCTGCGCGCACTGCAGGAGTGTTTGCAAGCATGATTACGCAGCAGCCTGCCGAACGCCGCGCATTGATCGGCGAATACGTTCTGGGCCTGCTGGATGAGGCCGAAGCCAACGAGGTGCGTGCCCTGATTGAACAGGATGCCGACGCCGCGCGAATGGCCCTGCAGTGGCAGCAACACTTTCTTGAGCTGAGCGATCAGCTGCCGCCACAAACACCCTCTGCACTGTTATGGCAACGTGTGCAGGACAGCCTTGGGCTGACACCGGCCGTTAAGCGCGTGAATAGCTGGGTAAGCTGGTGGCAGAGCCTGACTACCTGGCGCCTGACCAGCGCCGCGCTGGCCTTGGCGCTGATCATTGCTGTCGTGCCTGATCTGTGGCGCAGCGATCCGGCTGCCAGCCGCTACACCGTGGTGCTGCAGGCGCCGGGGGAAGCGGCCAAGCCTGGCTGGGTCGTGCATGTGGATGGGGATGGCAGCCTGCGTCTGCAGCCGTTGCTGCAGGATCAAATCCCGGCCGATCGTTCAGTCCAGTTCTGGACACTGGTCGATCCGGCCATAGGCCCACGCTCCCTGGGCTTGGTCGAGCCGGGTAAGCCCCTAAGCCTGCCCGCCGAACAGATTGGCGCCGTACAACCCGGCCAACTGTTCGAGCTGACCCTGGAGCCGTCAGGCGGTTCGCCGACGAGCCGGCCAACCGGCAAGGTGCTGTATATCGGTCGGGCGGTTCTGGCATCGACCAACTGAGGCCAAGCGTCGGCGTGCTGAATTTATTTTCAGGCGCCGACATCCAAGCGCTCACTGCTGGGTATAGCTATCAGGTGTTTCATCGAGGCACCTGCAAGGTTCGCCTTATGCAACCTTGCATCGATGCAGGATTACCACAGATGAGAGGACGCTTATGAACAGGCTCAACACCCTACTGGCCGCTGCCGCTGCCACCACCCTCAGCCTTGCGGCAGGTACGGCCAGCGCTACCACCCTGTTGGCGCTGAGTGCCGATGGCCAACTGTTCAAGATCGACAGTGCCAGCCAAACCATCACCGCCACCCTGCGCGCCGACAGCCCCAGCCCATTGCGCGGCCTCGATGTGCGGCCGGCCAACGGCATGCTCTATGCGCTGGGTAGTGACAACCTGCTCTATACCCTGGACATGAGCAGCGGCGCAGCCAGCAAGGCAGCCAGCCTGAACAAGCAACTGCCCGGCAGCGGTCAGGCGGTCATCGACTTCAACCCGGTGGCCGACAAGTTGCGCATGCTGGCTGCCGACGGCACCAACTTTCGCGTCAATGTCGAAACCGGTGAAGTCGTGGTGGATGGTTCAGTCGCCTACGCCGCGGACGGCTCCTATGCCGGCAAAACCGCCCAAGTCGTGGCTGGTGCCTACAGCAATGCCTACGCCGGCACCCAGGCCACCGCGTTGTACAACGTTGACCTGGCCAGCAGCAGCCTGATGCTGCAAAACCCACCAAACGATGGCGTCCAGCAAGCCATTGGCCAGATAGTCGATGGCCTGCAGAGCGCGGCCCTGGATATTGCCAGCGACGGTCAGGGTGGCAACACCGCCTACCTGCTGACCGGCACCACGCTACACACCCTGGACCTGGCGACTGGCAAGCCAGCCACCTTGGGTGAAGTGGCCGGCCTGCCCGGCAATATCATTGATATCGCCGTATTGCCAGGCATGTAAAAGCGCGGCCTCGCTGCTGCACGTTGGCACTATGGCGAACCTGCAGCAACGAGGCCCGTAACTGGCCCTACCAGGGAGGTGGCGCGTTACAACCCCGCCGCACTGGCCCTTGCGGCGTGCAGTTTCTTGTAGCTGTCGATCAGGCGCAGGTGCCGGTCGAGGCCTTCCAGTTTCATGCTGGTCGGCGTCAGACCATAAAAGCGCACACTACCGTCTACCGAGCCGATGGCTGCG
>JBFHPI010000450.1:0-2666 GCA_041592855.1 Pseudomonas sp. | reverse complement strand
TGGCCAGGCTGCTCAAGGACGCCGGCGCCCAGCTGTGGGTGACCGATATCCAGCCGGCCAACGTGCAGCGCGCCGTCGAGCAACTGGGCGCCACAGCGGTGGCGCAGCACGAGATTTATGGCCTGGAGGTGGATGTCTTCGCCCCCTGCGCCCTGGGCGCCATCGTCAACCCGCAGACCCTGGAAGCCCTGCGTGCGCCGATCATCGCCGGCGCCGCCAACAATCAGCTGGCCGATGCCAGCCTGGCCGAGACCCTGCGTCGCCGCGAGTGCCTGTATGCACCGGACTACGCCATCAATGCCGGCGGCATTATCGATGTGTGCTACGAGCGCACCGGCGGCAGCGCTGCGGCTCTCAAGGCGCATATCGAAGGCATCGGCCCGACCCTGACGGAAATCTTCCAGCGTGCCGCAGGCGAAGGCGTGACCACTAGCGAGATTGCCGACCGCATGGCCCGCGAGCGCCTGCAGCGCGGCCTCTGAGCCGTAGGGTGCGCCGTGCGCACCAGGCGCCGAGGTTCCTGTTGGCGCCCTTAGCCCCTGTGTTGGGTATCGCTACGCTCAACCCAACCTACCTTTTTCACAACAACAAGAGGGTAAAACCCGATGAGTCAAGACAGCATCGCCGCCACCTCCCTGGCTGGCTCCCGCAATGATGGCAAGCGCGGCCTGTGGTCGTCGCGCTGGGCCTTTATCCTGGCCGCCACCGGTTCGGCCGTGGGCCTGGGCAATATCTGGAAGTTTCCCTATATCACCGGTGAGAACGGCGGCGGTGCCTTTGTTCTGGTCTACCTGGCGTGCATCCTGGTGATTGGCATTCCTCTGCTGATGGCCGAGGTGATGATTGGTCGCCGTGGTCGTGCCAACCCCGAGGGGGCCATCGCCGCCCTGGCCCGGGAGGCCGGCGCCAGCCCGCACTGGCGCTGGCTGGGTACCCTGGCGGTGGTCTGCGGCTTTCTGATCCTGAGCTTCTATGCGGTGGTCGCGGGTTGGGCCCTGGCCTATACCCCGGCGGCGGTCAACGGCAGCTTTGCCGGGCTGGATGGCGAAAGTAGTGGCGCGCTGTTTGGCGCGCTGCTGGCCAACCCCTGGAAACTGGCCGGCTTTGGCACCCTGGTGCTGGTGCTGACGCTGGGCATTGTCGCCTGCGGTGTGCGCGACGGTCTGGAGCGCTCGCTGCGCTTTCTGATGCCGGGCCTGTTTGTCCTGTTGCTGATTCTGGTGGGTTATGCCGCGACCACCGGGCACTTTATGCAGGCGGTGCATTTTCTCTTCGATGCCGACTTCAGCAAGCTGAGCGGCGCCGGGGTGCTCACTGCCCTGGGCCATGCCTTCTTCACCCTGAGCCTGGCCAGCGGCGCGATGATGGCTTACGGCTCCTACCTGCCGGCCGGCACCTCGATTGCCAAGACCTCGATCATGGTGGCCCTGGCCGATACCGGGGTGGCCTTGCTGGCAGGGCTGGCGATCTTCCCGGTGGTATTTGCCAACGGCCTGGAGCCGGGTGCAGGGCCGGGGCTGATCTTCGTGACCCTGCCGATTGCCTTTGGCCAGATGCCCCTGGGTCAGCTGGTCGGCGGTCTGTTCTTTATCATGCTGGCCATCGCCGCGCTGACCTCGGCCATCTCCCTGAGCGAGCCGACCATCGCCTGGCTGAGCGAGAAGTTTGGTATCAGCCGCCTCAAGGCGGTGCTGCTCAGTGGTGTGTCGCTGTGGCTGCTCAGTCTGGGCACGGTGTTCTCCTTCAATGCCTGGAGCGAGGCCACCCTGTTTGGCAAGACCTTCTTCGACAGCCTGGACTTTCTGACCACCAACCTGATGATGCCCCTGGGCGGCCTGGCCACCGTGCTGTTTACCGGCTGGATACTGAGCCGCAAGAGCGTGCAGGAGTCCCTGGGGATCGAGCAGCCGCAGCTGTTCAACCTGTGGTGGCAGTTGCTGCGCTTTATCACCCCGGTGGCCATTCTGGTGGTGTTCCTGCATAGCCTGGGTGTGTTCTAAAGGGCGAATGGATAAAGCCTTATCCACCCTACCCAGCCTAGGGTGGATAACACGCAGCTTCTTCAACTCCGGTCTAGGCCAGGGTCAGAGACAGGCTAACGCCGTGAGGCTTAAACCCCTGCTTTTTATAAAAGCGGTGCGCCGCCTCGCGGCTCTGGTTGCTGGACAGCGCCAGTTTGTAGCAGCCCCAGGCCCTGGCTTTGTCCACGGCGCAGCGCAGCAGCGACTGGCCGATGCCCAGGCCACGGGCGTTGCTGTGCACCACCACGTCTTCGAGAATCGCCGAGCGGGCGAAGTTGTGCGCCAGGTGATCGATACGGTGCAGGCTGCAGGTGCCCAGCAACTGGCCGCTCTGTTCGGCTACCAGCACCAGGCAGTGGCTGGGCAGCTCGCCCAGGCGCAGGGCCAGCAACCTGGAATCGGCCCTGGGTTCTTCCGGGGCCAGCTGCTGCAGCAGGGCGGCCAGGGCCGGGGCGTCGGCGACGCTGGCGGCGCGCAGGCTGAAGTCGGCAAAGGGTGAGTCGGGCAGGTGTGAAGGGTTGGCCGGGTGCATGGCAGTCTCCGCGGGTTTTCTTCCAGTATTGCCACGCCAAGGTGGCAGTGGCATGACAAACCCCTTCAGGCCCGCTAAGATGCCGCCCGGCCGCAGGCTAAGCCCGCCGGCCC
>JBFHPI010000449.1:0-2668 GCA_041592855.1 Pseudomonas sp. | reverse complement strand
TGCAGAGCTGGCAGCCCGATGCGCTTTGACCCGCCGCTGGAGGAGGGCCGGCTGCTGCGCCGCTACAAGCGCTTTCTTGCCGATATCGAGACAGTCAGTGGCGAGCTTTTGACCCTCCACTGCCCCAATACCGGCTCGATGCTCAACTGCATGAGCGAGGGCGCGCGGATCTGGTTTAGCCGCAGCTCGGACCCCAAGCGCAAGCTGCCGGGCACCTGGGAAATCGGTGAAACGCCCCATGGCCGCCTGGCGGTGATCAATACCGGACGGGCCAATGCCCTGGTGGAGGAGGCGCTGCAGGGCGGGTTGATCGCGGAGCTGAACGGCTTTACCGGCCTCAGGCGCGAAGTGCCCTATGGCCAGGAACGCAGTCGCATCGATTTTCGTCTGGACTACCCTGCAGGTCCGTCGTTCGTAGAGGTGAAAAGCGTGACCCTGGGTTATGCCGACAGTGCCATCGCCGCCTTCCCCGATGCCCGTACCGAGCGCGGTGCCAAGCACCTGCGCGAGCTGGCCAGCCTGGCCCGGGACGGTGTGCGTGCGGTGCAGCTGTACTGCGTCAACCTGACCGGCATCGAGGCGGTGCGCCCCGCCGAGGAAATCGACCCGGCCTATGCCGCCGCCCTGCGTGAGGCGGTGAGTGCTGGCGTCGAGGTGCTGGCCTATGGCGCGGTGATTAGCCCCGAGCAGGTCTGTCTGGCAAGGCGCCTGGAGGTGCTGCTGTAAGCGCCTGCGGCTGCATGGCACTGCGCAGATAGGCCTCGAACTGTTCGACTATGGCCGGCCAGCCCTGGCGCGAGGCATGCAGGCGGGCATTCAGGCGTACCCGCCGCAGATTTTCGCGGTTCTCCAACAGCCAGCTGGCCGCTTCGATAAAGCCCGCCTCGTCTTCGGCGTTAGCCAGGGCACCGTTATGTTGAGGGCGAATATGCTGGGCCGCAGCGGCCTGGTCGAAGGCCACCACCCCAAGCCCCGATGCCAGGGCCTCCAGCACCACGTTGCCGAAGGTTTCCGAGAGGCTGGGAAAGACAAACAGATCCCCCGAGGCATAGTGGCTGGCCAGAGCCTGGCCACGCTGCACGCCGCAGAAGACTGCCTCGGGCAGCTGCTGCTGCAGGCTGGCACCCTGTGGGCCGTCGCCCACCAGCACAAGTCTCAGGCGCTTGTCCGGGTGAGCCTGCTGCAGGGCGTGGAAGGTTTTGCCGAGCAGCCCCAGGTTTTTTTCCGCCGCCAGCCGGCCGATATGCAGGACGGCGATATCCTCATCGCCCAGGCCCCAGCTGGCGCGCAGGGCCTGACAGCGCTGGCTAGGGTGGAACAGTTGGCTGTCGACCCCGCGGGCCAGCAGCTCCAGGCGCTGGAAACCGCGACGGCCCAGTTCCAGCTGCTGGCTGACACTGGGCACCAGGGTCAACTGCGAACGATTGTGAAACCAGCGCAAATAGTGGGTCAGGGCCCGGGTCAGCAGGCCAAAACCATAGTGCCCGCTGTATTGCTGGAAATTGGTGTGAAAGCCGCTGACCACCGGAATGCCCAGGCGTCGTGCGGCGCGCAGCGCGGACAGACCCAGGGGGCCTTCGGTGGCGATATACAGCACATCCGGGCGCTGGCGTTTCCAGCTGCGCAGCAGCTTGTGCAGAGCCGACTGACCCCACTGCAGGCCGGCATAGCCGGGCAGCGGCCAGCCGCGGGTCAGCAGCACGTGCGGATGGCTGGGCTGGCCCTGGTCTGCGTCCTGGCGCGGGCGCACCAGCTGCAGGCTATGGCCACGGGCCTCCAGCCCCTCGCTGAGGCGGCCGAGGGTATTGGCCACGCCGTTGACTTCCGGCGCAAAGGTTTCGGTAATCAGGGCGATACGCAGGGATTCAGTGTTCATGGCCGCAGTGTCGGCGGCGGCCATGTAGCGCTTATGACGTTGGCGTTGCGGATCTGTGACAGGAGCCGGCTGCTAAGCGCGCTCGCGCACCCAGAATACCGTGGCCCCGGCCACTGCCGCCGGCATCATCAGGATATTCAGCCCCGGTACCAGCAAGGCGGCGTAGGTGATGCCACCAAAACCCAGGCTCTGCCAGCGCTTCTCGCGCAACCAGGCGAGCATGTCCTGCCAGCTCATCTTGTTGTTGTCCGCCGGGTAGTCAATGTACTGAATGGCCATCATCCAGATGCCGAACAGCAGCCACAGCGGTGCGGCGATCAGGTTGAGCACCGGAATAAAACTCAGGATCAGCAGGGCGATGGCCCGCGGCAGAAAGTAGGCCAGCTTGCGCAGTTCACGGCCCAGGGTGCGCGGTACCATGGCCAGCAGCTCGGCCCAGCGAAATGGCGGGAAGGGGTCTTCGCCACGCACCACCACCTCGACTTTTTCCGCAAGAAAGCCGTTAAAGGGGGCGGCGATGATATTGGCCAGCAGGGTGAAGGTGAAGAACACCATCAGCAGCACCATTACCACGAACAGGGGCCAGAGAATGTATTCGAGAAAGCTCAGCCAGCTTGGCAGGCTGGGCATAAAGCCATCGACCCAGCCGCCGAATTGCTGCACGGCCACATAGATCAGGCCGATAAAGAGGATCAGATTGATCGCCAGGGGCAGCAGCACAAACAGGCGCAGGCCAGGGCTGAGTACCAGGCGCAGGCCTTCCTTGAGGTATTGCGGGCCGGTCAGTACGGG
>JBFHPI010000448.1:0-2677 GCA_041592855.1 Pseudomonas sp. | reverse complement strand
TCGGGGCTTCCGTCGCTAAACGCCAGCTTACTGCTTGGCGCCGAACATGCCGAAACGCTGCTTGAAGCGATCACCACGGCCGCCGGTATCCAGCATCTTCTGCTTACCGGTGTAGAACGGGTGGCACTCGTTGCACACGTCCAGGGCCAGCGGCTTGCCCAGGGTGGAACGAGTTTCGATCACGTTGCCACAGCTGCAGGTAGCGGTGATTGCTTCGTAAGTCGGGTGGATATCGGCTTTCATGGTGTATTCCTCGGTAGTGTGTGCCGCCACCCAACCCAACGTCAGGTACCGCACGGAAATAGGCCGCGGATCATACCAGACCCCCGACCCGATGCAAGCCACGTACTGCGCCGGCCGTCGCATGGTGCGTGCTACTATCGCGCCCTGCAATCAGGAGCCCCTCGCGTGCCCGACGCCATTCTGCGCCTCGCCCTGCCCTCGCCACTGCGCCGCCTCTTCGACTACCGGGCCCCGCCCGGAGTGCCGCGCAGCACCCTGCAGCCGGGCATGCGCCTGCGGGTACCCTTTGGTCGCCGCGAGCTGATCGGCATCCTGATCGAAGTGACCGAGCACAGCGAGGTGCCGGCGGACAAGCTCAAGCCCGCCCTGCAGCTGCTGGACGCCCAATCGCCGCTTCCGCCCGCGCTGTTCAAGCTGTGTCTGTGGACCGCGCAGTATTACCAGCACAGCCTCGGCGACACCCTGAGCTGGGCGCTGCCGGTGCTGCTGCGCCAGGGTGAGCCGGCGGAAGTGCGCCAGGAGCGCTTCTGGTCGGCCGCCCCCGGCGCCCAGCTCGATGACCCGCGCCTGAGCCGCGCGCCGCGTCAGCGCGAGGCGCTGAAAGTGCTCGCCCAACATCCCCATGGTATCGCCCACAGCCTGCTCGGCACCCTGCAACTGAACAAGGACAGCCTCGACCTGCTGCTGGAAAAAGGCCTGGCGCAGATCGAGGTGCGCCGCCATGCACCACGGACGCGCCACGCCAGCTGGCTGGCGCAGCCGGAACTGCCGCTGAATGCCGAACAACGCGCGGCCAGCGAAGCGATCCGCGCAGGCGCAGGCCAGTTCAACACCTTTCTCCTGGCCGGGGTCACCGGCAGCGGCAAGACCGAGGTCTACCTGCAGCTGATCCGCGAAACCCTGGAGGCCGGCAAGCAGGCCCTGGTACTGATCCCGGAGATCAACTTGGGGCCGCAGACCCTGGCGCGTTTCGAGCAGCGCTTCAATGCACGCATCGCCCTGCTGCACTCGGCAGTCAATGACCGCGAGCGCCTGGACGCCTGGCTGGCGGCCCGCGATGGCGAGGCCGATATCATCATCGGCACCCGCTCGGCACTGTTCACCCCGATGCAGCGCCCGGGGCTGATCATCATCGATGAGGAGCACGACGCCTCCTATAAACAGCAGGAAGGCCTGCGCTACCACGCCCGCGACCTGGCGGTGGTACGCGCCCATCAGGAGAACATCCCGATTGTCCTGGGCTCGGCCACCCCCTCCCTGGAAAGCCTGCACAACGCCCAGTGCGGCCGCTACGCCCTGCTGCAGCTGCGTGAGCGCGCAGGCGGCGCCAAACAGCCGCGTTTTCTACGTCTGGATGTAAAAAGCCGGCCGCTGGACTCCGGCATCTCCGGCCCTATGCAACAGGCCATCGGCCAGACCCTGGCCGCCGGGCAGCAGGTGCTGGTATTCCTAAACCGCCGCGGCTTCGCCCCGACCCTGCTCTGCCATGACTGCGGCTGGCTGTCCGAGTGTCCGCGCTGCGATGCGCGCATGACCGTACACCAGCGCTCCCGTGAGCTGCGCTGCCACCACTGCGGCCATGTCGAGCGCCAGCCGAGCAACTGCCCCAAGTGCAACACCGTCGACCTGCGCCCGGTTGGTGCCGGCACCGAGCGCGCCGAAGAGCGCCTGGAGATTCTCTTTCCGGGCATCCCCGTGCTGCGGGTGGACCGTGACAGCACCGCACGCAAGGAGGCCATGGCCAGCCTGTTCAACCGGGTGCAGCGCGGCGAGCCGTGCATCCTGGTCGGCACCCAGATGCTGGCCAAGGGGCACCACTTCCCCCGCGTGACCCTGGTGGCGATTCTCGATGCCGATGGCGGCCTGTTCTCCGCCGACTTTCGCGCCAGCGAGCGCATGGCCCAGCTGATCGTGCAGGTCGCCGGGCGGGCCGGACGGGCCGAGGAGCCGGGCAAGGTGATTATCCAGAGCCACCTGGCCGACCACCCCTTATTGGTGCAACTGACCGAGCAGGGCTACTTCGCTTTTGCCGAGCAGGCCCTGAGCGAGCGACGCTCTGCCTGCCTGCCGCCCTTCTGTCACCTTGCCCTGCTGCGCGCCGAAGCGCATAAACCGGGGCAGGCCGAAGCCTTTCTCGATCAGGCCTGCCACGAGGCGGAGCTGCTGCTGAGCGAGCTGGGCCTGGGCGAGATCGAACTGCTCGGCCCGGTGCCCGCGCCCATGGAACGCCGCGCCGGACGCTACCGCGCGCAACTGCTGGTGCAGGCCAATGCCCGCGCGCCCCTGCATCGCCTGCTCAGCCGCTGGACCCAAAGCCTGGAGCAGATGCCCAGCGGCCGCGCGGTGCGCTGGTCCCTGGACGTGGACCCGATTGATCTGTTCTAACGCGCGCTTTTCCTTGACGCTTGTGGCTTGCCGCCTGCAGCTGCTTTTA
>JBFHPI010000447.1:0-2680 GCA_041592855.1 Pseudomonas sp. | reverse complement strand
GCCAGCCCTGACTGGTTTAACGGTGCCTGCTGATGACGGGAGCCGGTCGGGGAGGGCATGCCAGTGTCCATGATGGCGCAGGTGCCGGCCTATCGCGTTGAAAATGACCGGCGGGCCTTAGGCCCACTTGAAGGTCCTGTGGGCTGCTAGCGTCTGCTTGGCGTACTGTCAGTTTTGCCTTGGCGAGGAAAAGGCGCTGATTCTGCCGAAGGGCGAACTGTACATGCCCACCTTGACGGCCATCAGTGGCGAATTGTTCACCCACACATCGTCGATCACGATGGTGTCGCCGAGGTTGTCGTTATCGGCGGCCACCAGCAGGTAATAAGTGCCGTCTTCCGGGGCCTCTCCATCCCAGCTCAGGTTGATCTGGCCGACCACGGCCGAGGCGCGGGAGGGCTGGTTGGCGATGATCGTGCCATAGCTGTCGAGCAGCATGGCCTTGGGTTTGAGAGCCAGCTTGTTGAAACTGACGCAGGGCTTCTGACACAGCGACTGCACATTGAGGGTATAGCGTTCGCCCTTTTTCAGCTCCAGAGAGAACACCCGGTAATTGGAAATGGAACTGCCGAAATCCAGACGCGGCTCATCGGCACTGATCGGCCACTGCGGGGCGAGCAGCGCGGAGCTGATCGGCAGGGGAATGGCCTGGGTGTTGTGGATGGCTTCCAGGGCACTGCTGGCTATCGGCGAGTGGCCGGCCTTGACCGACTGCTGGTAAAGCGATTGCGGAGTATTGGCACAGGCCGTGAGCAGCAGGCAGGCGCTCAGACTGAGAACTCGGATCATGGGGCAACTCCTCTGGGACAACGTCCTTGTGATCACATCGGGCTCGGGCAAGCCGGGGGGGCGAAATTTTACTCCCTTTGCGCCGCGCATAGGGTGCCGTTCGGCACGTTTTGCCCTTTATCCAGGCTGTCAGCCCCTGCATGGCAGCGTCCAGGCACCATGCAAGGGCCTGTGTTGAGCGGCGGTCAGCCGCTCAGGCCGACGTAGACATTCTGTACATCGTCATGGCCGTCGAGGGCTTCGAGAAAGGCTTCGACTTCTTCCAGTTGCTCGTCGGTAAGGCCGTTCACCGGGTTTTTCGGCATATAGCCGAGCTTGGCCGAGTTGACGGTAAAGCCCTGCTCGGGGAGGGCCTTGCACACGGCATCGAGGTCGGTGGGCTCGGTGACGAACAGGGTATTGCCCTCGTCGCTCGGCTCGAAATCCTGAGCACCGGCCTCAATGGCCGCCAGCTCCGGGTCTGCGCCGCTGTCGGACGAGGCCTCGATCATGCCGACATGGTTGAAATCCCAGGTCACCGAGCCCGAGGCGCCCATCTGGCCCTTGCGAAACAGCACGCGGATCTCGGCCACGGTGCGGTTGATATTGTCGGTCAGGCACTCGACGATGACCGGCACCTGATGGGGGGCGAAGCCTTCATAGGTGGTGCGCTCGAAGTTGACGGTTTCACCGAGCAGGCCGGCGCCCTTCTTGATCGCCCGCTCCAGGGTGTCCTTGGGCATGGAGGCTTTCTTGGCCTGGTGCACGGCCAGACGCAGCTTGGGGTTCATGTCCGGGTCGGCGCCATTGCGCGCGGCGATCATGATTTCCTTGACCAGCCGGCCGAAAATCTTGCCCCTGGCATTGGCGGCGGCTTCTTTAGGTTTGGCTTTCCACTGGGCGCCCATGGCTATTCTCTTTGTCAGTGCGAATAAAAAGCGTTGCGGCCGCTGGCAGGGCTGTCGGGTACTGAGCCCGTGTGCGGCCAGGGAGGAACGCATACCGGGGGGCGATTTTAGTCGCTCCGGCCGCGCCTGGCACCCTGCAAATGCGTGTGCACCCGCCTGCGGCGGCGTTAGGGCTGTTATGTGGCCCAGGCTTTGCTGCAGAATCAGTATATCGGCGCCCATCGGGTGATGCGGAGGACGGAGAACAGCGTGAACAATGCTTTGTCATTTGGCCAGCAAGTGCTGTTGCTGGAAAAAAAGCGTGCCGTGTTGCAGGGGCTGATTCACCTGAGCGAAGCCCTGGAACAGTTGCGCAGTGGCCTGCAGGCCATGTTGCAGCTGGGCGGTGGTGGGCAGGCGCAGCTGTCTTTGGGCGATATGCGTGCCTTCGAGACCATTCGCGCCCGGGTCGCCTCCCTCAGCGACAGTGAGCTGCGCGCCAGTATCAACACCCTGGATCAGCGCGTGCAGCAGAGCCTGGGGCAGATGTGCCAGTTGGCTCTGCAGCTGGTGGATGATGCCCGTACCTCGGCCCTGGACCTGGAACAGATCCAGCCCCGGGTCAATGAATTCAACCGCTTTGCCCGCACCGCCATCGCCATGCGCATTCTGCTCGAGCGTCGTGGGCACAGCATTGCCCCGCTGCAGCTGCCGTTACCCAAGCATGAGATTGAACAGCGCCTGCGCAGTGTGAGCGAAAAGGAACGGGGTATGACCCAGGCGCTGGTTGATCATATCCAGGATATGCGCAACGACCTGGCGCTGATGCTGGAGAGTCCGGCCTGCTCCAGCAATCAGCAACAGTTCTATCAGGTCCTGGATCAGGCCCTGGCCGCCAATCTCAGTCATATCGAGGCCGGGTTGAGCCTGGCCGAGTTGCCCATGCCCATCGACAGCATCGAGGTGGGTGAGCAGCAGGTCGCGGCCGAGTCGAGCGCCCTGCCTGAGTCTGAAGCGGAGGCTGG
>JBFHPI010000446.1:0-2693 GCA_041592855.1 Pseudomonas sp. | reverse complement strand
GACCCTCTTTGAAGAACGTCGCCTGGCACGTCATTTGCGCCGCGCGATTACCTTGACGCAAACCGGGGCGCGCGCCCTGAGCGCCCGCATGGGGCTGGCTCCCGATCAAGCGGTGACGATTGCTCACGGCAATCTGACTCTTGAACCGGCTGCGCTGGCACCGTTGGACCCTCTGCGCATGCTCTACTTCGGTTTTATCTATCGGGGTAAAGGCCTCGAGGATTTGCTCACCGCGCTGGCTCAGGTATTTGACCGACAGCCGACGCTGCGTGGTCACCTGCGTCTTACGCTGGCCGGCGGCACGGCGCCCGAGATGGCCTTCGGCCCCGCGGGTAATTATCTGGATGAATTACGTGCCTTGGCGCGGCAATTAAATCTTCCGGACTGTCTGGATTGGCAACTGGATCTGCCGGCTGATTCCATCGCTGAGACCATCCAGGCGCATCACGTGATGGTGCTGCCTTATCGTGAATCGAAGAAGCTCGCTTTGCTCGGTGCCATGCGTGGCACCAGTGGTGCCTTGTCCTGGGCCAATGCCTGCGGACGTGGGGTGATCACCTCCAACGCCCGCGCTTTTGCCGAGGAGGTCAAGGGCGGCAATGGCAGCACCTTTGCGCAAGGCGATATTGTGGCGCTGGCCAACGCCATCGAGGTCCTGGCATTGCACCCGCAACGGGCCATTGAGTGGGCCGAACGCGCTGCTGTGATCGGCCGTGAGCGGCGCTGGCCCAATATTGCGGCTCGCTTTCTGGCTGTTTTTCAGAGCGTTTGCCGGGAGAACCGATGATGCGCAAGATGCTGTACCTATTGCCGTTGGGCGCCATGCTCGCGGCTGTTTTTCTGCTCAACCCGTGGCAGCCGGCCAAGGCCCAGGGTATGCAGTTGACCGCTACCCGTGACGTGGTCTGGAAGGACTTTCTCGGTGTCAATGCGCATTTTCTCTGGTTTCCGCCCGAGCAATATCGCCAGCAGATGCAGCGGTGGAAAGACCTGGGCCTTGAGTGGACGCGCGTTGACCTGCACTGGGACCGCCACGAGCCCCGTGAAGGGCAATACCGTTTAGGCGAGCTGGATGGGCTGATTGCCGCCCTCGCCGAGGAAAAGCTGAAGTCGGTGTTCTATCTGGTTGGCTCGGCCCCGCATGCCACCAGCGCTCCGGCCCACTCGCCGACCCCAGATCAATATCCACCCAGGGACCCGGTCATGTTTGCCAAGACCCTGGCCTTGCTCGCCAGGCGCTATTCAACGGTGGACGCCTGGCAGGTCTGGAACGAGCCCAATCTGCCATCCTTCTGGCGGCCCCATGAGGACGCCGAAGCCTATGGCCGACTTCTGCTGCCCAGCGTACAGGCGTTGCGTCAGGTCGTACCCAACAAACCCGTGGTGATGGGCGGCATGGCGTACTTCAGTCAGATGCCTGTTAAAGGTGGGTTGATGCTGGAGGAACTGGGCAAGTTGGGTGTACAGCGCTTGGGCACCGTGGTGGCTTATCACCCCTATTCGCAAGAGCCTGAATACGACGAGCCGGGCAGCAATGACTTTATTCTGCGCACCCGGCAGTTGAACGCCACCTTGCGCAATGCGCAGGTGCCGGGCATTTGGGCGACCGAGTGGGGCTGGTCGAGTTACACCGGCCCCAAGGAGTTGCAGGAAATCATCGGCGAGCAAGGTCAGGCCGATTATGTGCTGCGCCGTCTGGCCCTGATGAGCGCGCTGGATTTTGACCGAATCTTCCTGTTTGCCCTGGCCGATTTGGACGGTCGCGCTACCGCCCGCGATCAGCACTACGGCCTGTTGGATCTGCAGGGGCAGCCCAAACCGGTATACCTGGCTCTGCAGCGCTTCCTTGCGGTCAGCGGACCGCGCTTGCAGCCGGCCCAACCGCCACGCCTGAGCAGTACGCCAGAGGACCTCTACAGTGTTGCCTGGCTGCGTGAAGATGGTCGGCAGGTGTGGATGTTCTGGAGCGCCAGCAGTGCTACCTTGCATCTGCCCGAGTTAAATCAGGCCGCGCTGCACGATCCGCTGACGGGTGAGCAGCAAGGGCTGCAGGGTGAGTACGGCCTGAGCGTGCAGGCCAAGCCCGGCCTACAGATGCTGGTATGGTAAACAGCGGCATGCGCATTTTGTGGATACTGCCTTACCTGCCCTGGCCCACCGCCAGCGGCGGTAAAACACGGCAATACCATCTGCTGCGCACCCTGGCCGCTCGCGGCCATCGCATCACCTTGCTGGTGCAGTCCAAGACCGACCTCGACGAGGCCGCCAGACTGGCGCTGGAACCCCTGCTGGAGCGGCTGATTGTGTTGCCGCGGCGCAGCCTGCGTCATCCGCTGACGCTGCTCTGTGCCGTCTTTGGCCCATGGCCGTTGCTTACGTGTATCAACGGGCTTAATCCCCGCCTGCGACGCACGTTTGAGCAGTTGCTGGATGAACCATGGGATGTTGTTCAGGTAGAGCACAGCTACAGCTTTCAGCCCTATGCCAAGGCGTTGTCCCGATATCAGCCGGGCTTTATCCTGACCGAACACAACCTGGAATCCAGCTTGGGCGGGGCGACCTACAGCCGTTTCCCGGGTTGGGCAGCGCCTTTTATCTGGTTTGATAAGTGGCGCGCACGGCGCTGGGAGCGCCAGGTGTTTCAGGCGGCGCGCCGTGTACTGGCGGTCACCGAGGCCGATGCCGAGGCGATG
>JBFHPI010000445.1:0-2697 GCA_041592855.1 Pseudomonas sp. | reverse complement strand
TTTGACAAAGACCTGCAAGGCTGGCGGCCGCCCAAGGGCATGCTCGACAAGAATGGCGAGCTGATCGAAGACCGCATCTACAACCTCAAGGACATGGATCGCACCCTGGTGATAGAGGCGCGCACCCAACTGGTGGCGCAAAAAGTCACCGAGTTTCTCAAGGCCACCGACCCGTTCCAGAAAACCATCGTCTTCTGCGACGATATCAACCATGCCGAGCGCATGCGCCAGGCCCTGGTCAACCTCAACCCCGAGCGCGTGGCCGAGAACCGCAAGTACGTCATGCGCATCACCGGCGATGACCAGGAAGGCAAGGCCGAGCTGGATAACTTCATCAACCCGGAAGCGCGCTACCCGGTCATTGCCACCACCAGCAAGCTGATGACCACTGGCGTCGATGCGCAGACCTGCAAGCTGATCGTGCTCGACCAGCACATCAAATCGATGACCGAGTTCAAACAGATCATCGGTCGTGGCACCCGCATCAACGAGGACTTCGGCAAATACTGGTTCACCATCATGGACTTCAAAAAAGCCACCGAGCTGTTTGCCGACCCGGCCTTCGACGGCGATCCGGTGGTGGTTTACGCCCCCGAAGGCGACGAGTCGCCGGTGCCGCCCGATGGCCCACAGGATGAGCAGGACGGCATAGTCGACGGTGGCGCTTGGCTGCCCGAAGGAGACGAAACCGAAGAGCAGCTGCAAGGCAAAAAACGCATCAAGTACGTCATCGACAGCATCCCGATCTACGTGATTGCCGAGCGTGTGCAGTATTACGGCGCGGATGGACGGTTGATCACCGAGTCGCTGCACGATTACACCCGCGCCTGCGTACACAAGCAGTTCGCCTCGCTGGATGACTTCCTGCGCCGTTGGAGTGATGCCGAGCAGAAGAAGGCCATCATCGACGAAATGGCCGCCCAAGGCGTGATGTGGGAAGCCCTGGCCGAAGAAGTGGAAAAGAAACAGGGCAAGCCCCTCGATCCGTTCGACCTGATCTGCCATGTCGCCTTCGATCAGCCTGCCCTGAGCCGCCGCGAGCGCGCCGAACAGGTAAAAAAGCGCAACTACTTCGCCAAGTACTCCGGCGCAGCCCGCCAGGTGCTGGAAGCGCTGCTGGATAAATACGCCGACACCGGCATCGAGCATATCGAGGACTTCCAGATCCTCAATATTCCGCCGTTCAAGGAAATGGGCTCTCTCAAAGAATTGGTGGACGTCTTTGGCGGCAAGCCAGCCTACCTGCAGGCCATCCATGAACTGGAAGACCAGCTCTACAACAGTGAAATAAGCGCCTGACCAGCGGTGCGTTGACAGCAACCAGGCCTCCCCACCAGACTGTCCACTGTCCATAGACAGTGGACGGAGATCGTATTCCATGATGAAAGGCCAAGACATCCTGCTGCTGCTCAAGCTGGCCAGCCTGGAAAACCAGCAACACTCTGCCGAGCAGGCCGCCGAGCACTTCTCCATGCGTGCGCTGGAACAGTCCACCGGCATCAGCAAATCCGAAGTCAGCAATGCACTCAATCGCTGCATTGCCGCCGGCCTGGCCAAGCTGGAGCGGGGTAGCGGCATACCGCGCACCAACACCCGCGCACTTAACGAATTCCTCGGTCACGGCCTGAAGTACGTCTTCCCGGTTCGGCCGGGGCCTATCGTGCGCGGCCTGGCCACCGCCCACGCCGCGCCGGTGCTGGCGGGCAAGTTGCTATCCGGCGGTGAGCATATTCATGTCTGGGAAGATGCCCATGGCAACGCGATGGGCCAGGCGGTCGAGCCGCTGTTTAAAAGCGTACCCAGTGCGGCGCGCCAGGATGAAGCGCTCTACGCCATGCTCGCCCTGGTGGACGCCATTCGCCTGGGCAACGAGCGCGAAGCCAGCCTGGCCAGAACCCTGCTGGCGCACTACCTGCGAGGCGAGCCCGATGGCCGCTGAGTGGCGCATTCAGGAGCAGATGCTGCAAACCGTGGCCGACGCCCTGGGGCCGGAGTTGCTGCGCCAGGTCGCCTTTGTCGGCGGCTGTACCACTGCGCTGTTGCTCACCGACGCCTTCGCCCGCGAGGCGGTGCGCTTCACCGAAGATGTCGACGTGATCGTCCATGTACTCAGCTACGGCAAATGGCAACGCCTGTTGACCGAGCTGCGCCAGCGTGGTTTTCGCGAGTCCCCCGAGGACGACATCATCTGCCGCATGCGCCTGCCCAACGCACCGACCGGCCGCGAGCTGATCGTCGACTTTATGCCCGACGACGAAGCCATCCTCAACTTCAGCAACCGCTGGTACCGCGCTGCCCTGCACAGCGCAGCCGATCATGCACTGCCCTCCGGCACGCTGATCCGCGTCGTCACGCCCAGCTACTTTCTCGCCACCAAGCTGGAAGCCTATCGCGGCCGTGGCCGTAACGACCCGCTGGCCAGCCGCGATATCGAAGACATCCTCGCCGTGGTAGACGGCCGCGACAGCCTGCACAGCGAACTGGCCCAGGCCGAGCCGGCCTTGCAGCACTACATCGCCCAGGCCATCAGCGCCCTGCTCGCCCACCGCGACTTCGCCTATGCCGTGCAAGCCGCCGCCCGCCAGCAGCCGGTGCGGGAAGAACTTATTTTTCAGCGCCTGGAAGCCATCACCGCGCTTCCAGCCGCCCACTGACGGAAATCAACATGTCGATCAGCTCAACCATCAAATCCATCCA
>JBFHPI010000444.1:0-2721 GCA_041592855.1 Pseudomonas sp. | reverse complement strand
GTGGCCGTGCACGGCTACCTGACGGTCAACGGGCAGAAGATGTCCAAGTCGCGCGGCACCTTTATCAAGGCGCGCACCTACCTGGATCACCTCAACCCCGAATACCTGCGCTACTACTACGCGGCCAAGCTGGGCCGTGGAGTGGATGACCTGGACCTGAACCTGGAAGACTTCGTGCAGAAGGTCAATTCCGATCTGGTCGGCAAGGTAGTCAATATTGCCAGCCGTTGTGCTGGGTTTATCCACAAGGGCAATAAGGGCGTGCTGGTGGCCGGCAATGCCGCCCCCGAGCTGACCGAGGCCTTCCAGGCCGCCGCACCGAGCATCGCCGAAGCCTACGAGGCCCGCGACTTTGCCCGCGCCATGCGCGAGATCATGGCCCTGGCGGATCGCGCCAACGCCTGGATCGCCGACAAGGCGCCCTGGGCGCTGAACAAGGTGGAAGGCAAGCAGGCCGAAGTGCAGGCAATCTGCGCACTGGGCATCAACCTGTTCCGCCAGCTGGTGATTTTCCTCAAACCCGTGCTGCCGAAGCTGGCCAGCGACGCCGAGGCCTTCCTCAATGTACCGGCGCTGACCTGGGATGATCACCAGATCCTGCTGGCCAACCACCAGCTTAACCCCTTCAATGCCCTGCTCACCCGAATCGAGCCGGCAAAGATCGAAGCCATGATCGAAGCCTCCAAGGAAGACCTGGCCGCCAGCGACGCCACCCCCGCCGTGCAAGGCAATGGCGAACTGACAAAAGACCCACTGGCCGCCGAGATCAACTTCGACGCCTTTGCCGCCGTGGATCTGCGTATCGCCCTGATCGAGAAATGCGAATTCGTCGAAGGTGCCGACAAGCTGCTGCGCCTGACCCTGGATATCGGCGATGCCAAGCGCAACGTGTTCAGCGGGATCAAAAGTGCCTACCCGGACCCGAGCAAGCTGGAAGGCCGCCTGACCCTTTATGTGGCCAACCTGGCGCCACGCAAGATGAAGTTCGGCATCAGCGAAGGCATGGTGCTGGCTGCCGGCCCCGGTGGTGAAGAGATCTACCTGCTGAGCCCCGACAGCGGTGCCAAGCCAGGCCAGCGGGTCAAGTAACCCCTAGCAACCATCGGTACGCCGGGCTGCTAGCCTTATGCCGATACCTCAGGGTGGCTGATCCAGCTTGTCTGGCTGGGTCGGCTTACCGATAATAGCCGCCCTTTTCACGGCCCTTTTCAGAGCACAACGGTAATCCGATGACCGAACTCGCCTTGATCATGGTCAGCGCCATCCTGGTCAACAAGTTCGTACTGGTGCAGTTTCTCGGCCTGTGTCCCTTTATGGGCGTATCGAAGAAGATCGAGACGGCCATCGGCCTGTCCCTGGCCACCACCTTTGTCCTGACCCTGGCCGCCATGTGCAGCTACCTGGTGCAGCAGTACGTGCTCAAGCCGCTGGATCTGGAATACCTGCGTACCATCAGCTTTATCCTGGTGATCGCGGTGACCGTGCAGTTCACCGAGATGGTGGTGAACAAGACCAGCCCCCTGCTCTACCGGGTGCTGGGCATCTTCCTGCCGCTGATCACCACCAACTGCATCGTCCTCGGCGTGGCCCTGCTCAATGCCAACAAGGTCGAGTTCAACTTTATCAGCGCCACCGCCAATGGCTTTGCCGCGGGCCTGGGCTTCTCCCTGGTGCTGGTGCTGTTCGCCGCCATGCGTGAGCGCATCGCCATTGCCGACGTGCCCAAGTCCTTCCAGGGTGCGGCCATCGGCATGATCACCGCCGGCCTGATGTCCCTGGCCTTTATGGGCTTTACCGGGCTGATCAAGCTATGAGCCTGGTGCTGATCGCCGTCCTCGCCCTGCTCGGCCTGTGCCTGCTGGCAGGCGCCATCCTTGGCTTCGCCGCCGTGCGCTTCAAGGTCGAGGGTGACCCCATCGCCGAGCAGATCAACGCCCTGCTGCCGCAGACCCAGTGCGGCCAGTGCGGTTACCCCGGCTGCAAGCCCTACGCCGAGGCGATTGCCGGCGGCGACAAGATCAACAAGTGCCCACCCGGGGGCGAGGCGACCATCCAGGCCCTGGCCGACCTGCTGGATGTGGAGCCCGAGCCGCTGGACGCGGTGGAAGGTGAGAAGCCGCAGATGGTCGCCTATATCCGCGAAGCCGAGTGCATCGGTTGCACCAAGTGCATCCAGGCCTGCCCGGTGGACGCCATCGTCGGTGCGGCGCGGCAGATGCATACGGTGATCGTCAGCGAATGCACCGGCTGCGACCTGTGCGTTGAGCCCTGCCCGGTGGACTGCATCGACATGATCGAAGTGGGCAGCACGCTACAGAGCTGGAAATGGGACAAGCCGCTGGCCCCCGGCCAGCTGATCGCCAGTGACCGGGAGCAGGCTGCATGAGCGCACAAGAGCGTATCTGGGATATCCCCGGCGGCATTCACCCGGCCGAGCGTAAAGAACTGTCCAACCGCACGCCGATCCAGCAGGCGCCGCTGCCAGCGCGCCTGACCCTGCCCCTGGGCCAGCATATCGGCGCCGCCGCCGAGCCCTGTGTGGTGCTCGGCCAGCGGGTGCGCAAGGGCGAAAAAATCGCCGAGGCCAACGGCTTTGTCAGCGCACCGCTGCATGCACCCACCTCCGGCACCGTCAGTTTTATCGGCCCGCAGCCCTACCCCCATGTCTCCGGCATGCTGGCCCCGGCCATCGTGATCGACAGCGACGGCCTGGACGAGTGG
>JBFHPI010000443.1:0-2757 GCA_041592855.1 Pseudomonas sp. | reverse complement strand
GCTCGCTGGCGGCCTTGATGCAGGCTTTCAGGTTAACGGTGGTGCGGCGCTCTTCGTCCATGATGCCGACTTTCAGGGTGTTGCGGGTCAGGCCCAGCACGTCTTCCACGCGACCGAAGATCTCGGTGGTGAAGGCCACTTCTTCCGGGCCGTGCATCTTCGGCTTAACGATATAGACCGAGCCGGTGCGGGTGTTCTTGCGGCTGGTGTTGCCATTGAGGTTATGGATGGCAATCAGGCTGGTGAACAGGGCGTCCTGGATGCCTTCCGGGATCTCGTTGCCTTCGGCGTCGAGAATGGCCGGGTTGGTCATCAGGTGGCCGACGTTGCGCACGAACAGCAGGCTGCGACCGTGCAGGGTCAGCTCGCTGCCGTCGGTCTTGGTGTAGACGCGGTCCGGGTTCATGGTGCGGGTAAAGGTCTGGCCGCCCTTGGAGACTTCCTCGGCGAGATCGCCCTTCATCAGGCCCAGCCAGTTGCGGTACACCACCACCTTGTCGTCGGCATCGACGGCGGCGACCGAGTCTTCGCAGTCCATGATGGTGGTCAGGGCCGCTTCCATCAGCACGTCCTTGACGCCGGCGGCGTCGGTGCTGCCGATGGGGCTGGAGGCATCGATCTGGATTTCGAAATGTAGGCCGTTGTGCTTGAGCAGCACGGCGATGGGCGCATGGGCATCGCCCTGGAAGCCGATCAGCTGGCTGGCGTCTTTCAGGCCGGTGGTGCTGCCGTCCTTGAGTTCCACCAGCAGGGTGCGGTCTTCGATATGGTAGCGGGTGGCGTTGACATGGGAGTCGGCGGCCAGCGGCGCGGCTTCGTCGAGGAAGGCGCGGGCGAAGGCGATGACCTTGTCACCGCGAACCTTGTTGTAGCCACGGCCCTTCTCGGCGCCGCCCTCCTCGCTGATCACGTCGGTGCCGTACAGGGCATCGTACAGCGAACCCCAGCGGGCATTGGAGGCGTTCAGGGCGAAGCGCGCGTTCATCACCGGCACCACCAGCTGCGGGCCGGCCAGACGGGCGATCTCTTCGTCGACGTTGGCGGTGGTGGCCTGGAAGTCTTCCGGTTCCGGCAGCAGGTAACCGATTTCCTCGAGGAAGGCCTTGTAGGCGGCCGCGTCATGGGCCTGGCCTTTGCGGGCCTGGTGCCAGGCGTCGATCTGCGCCTGGATCGCATCGCGCTTGGCGAGCAGGGCACGGTTCTTCGGGGCCAGGTCATTGATGACCGCTTCGGCACCCGCCCAGAATTTCTCGGCAGCGATGCCGGTACCGGGGATGGCTTCGTTGTTGACGAAGTCAAACAGCACTTTGGCGACCTGCAGGCCACCGACTTGAACGCGTTCAGTCATCACTTGCCTCACTCTGCTCAGCTCTACTCAATAGCCGCGTCGGACCCGGGAATTTAAGTCTTGTAGTCCGAGGCGCGGCATACTACATCAAGATCCGGGGAAAATCAGTGGGTGTGCGTCGCTCTGCGACCAAGAAGTGCTTTGCAGTCACTCTGTGCGGCTTTTTGTCACTTGTTTTCAGTAATATTGTTACATAAATACTCAAAAACTGTATACAAGATATTGGCTCGGCCAGCGCTGCCAGCCTGCCTATACTCAAGGTCCCGAACAATGAGGCCTTGGTCTATGCCCATCCGTACGGCCACCCTGGCCGATCTTGATCTGCTGACAGCGCTGTTTGCCGACTACCTGGCCTTCTATGAGGTGGCCAAATCGGCAGGCGAGGTGCGTGATTTTCTCGCGACACGCCTGCGGCGTGGCGACTCGCAGTTGTTTCTCGCCCTGGACGATAGAGGTCAGGGGCAGGGCTTTGTGCAGCTCTATCCCTTTTTTGCCTCGCTGGCGTTGCGCCCGGCCTGGCTCCTGAGCGATCTGTATGTCAGCCCTGCCGTTCGTCGCCAGGGTATCGGCGAGGCGCTGATGCAAGCTGCGCGGGAGCATGCGCTGGCCACGGGTGCCTGCGGTTTGCAGTTGGAGACGGCACGGGGCAATCTGGCCGCTGATGTCCACGGTCATGTTGAAGCGCCCGGCGGTCGGCAGGAACGCATCCGGCGCGATCACGTTCCCCTCGGAGTCCTTCAGCCTGAGCAGAACCTCGTAAACCGCGGTTTCGCCATGGAGACCCGGGTGATGCTGGCGCCACAGCGAGCCCTCTTCGAGCGGCAGCTGTTCGTAGTCGATCCTGTCGGTGGCCAGGATCGGCTGGTACCAGAGCGAGAACAGGTCCTCCTCCAGCGCGGTGCGCAGCCGGGTGGACCAGCCCAGCTCCAGGTCCATCGCCGATTTCTGGTCGGTCTCGCTGGAGAACACGTGCACCCGATTGCGCCCCTGGTTCTTGGCCAGGTGACAGGCGATGTCGGCGTTGGCCATCACGTCGCCCAGGGACGGCGTGTCCCGGTCCATCAGCGCGACCCCGACGGTGGCCGAGATCAGGTATTGCTTGCCGCCGTAGTGAAACGGCTTCTCCTCCAGCGAGCGGCGGAACTGGTCGGCCGCCAGCTTGATCGAGTCGGCGCGCACGTTGCGCAGGATCACCGCGTATTCGTCCCCGCCGATGCGCGCCAGCGAATCGGAAATCCGCAGCCGCCCGCCCAGGCGCTCGGCCACCTCCAGCAGCAGCCGGTCGCCGGCGGTGTGCCCGGCGGTATCGTTGATGTACTTGAACCGGTCCAGGTCGACGAACAGCAGCGCGCTGATCTGGTCGCTGCGCTTGAGCCGGTGCAGCTCCTGCTCCAGCTCGGATTCGAAAT
>JBFHPI010000442.1:0-2761 GCA_041592855.1 Pseudomonas sp. | reverse complement strand
CGGCGCAATGCGCGGTGTGGCACATCGCGCAGACATTGACGCGCCTGATGGCGCCGATTCTCTCCTTTACCGCCGAGGAAATCTGGCAGTACCTGCCGGGCGAGCGCAATGAGTCGGTGATGCTCAATGGCTGGTATCAGGGCCTGAGCGAACTGCCGCAGGGCTTCGAACTGGACCGCGCCTTCTGGGGTCGCGTAATGGCGGTCAAGGTGGCGGTCAACAAGGAAATGGAAAACCAGCGCGCGGCCAAGGCCATCGGCGGCAACCTGCAGGCCGAAGTCACCCTGTATGCCGAAGACAGCCTGATCGCCGATCTGAACAAGCTGGGCAACGAGCTGCGCTTCGTGCTGATCACCTCCACCGCCAGCCTGGCGCCGCTGTCCAGCGCACCGGCCGATGCCGTGGACACCGAAGTGGCCGGCCTCAAGCTCAAGGTGCTCAAGTCCGAGCATGCCAAGTGCGGGCGCTGCTGGCACCACCGCGAAGACGTCGGCAGCAACCCGGCGCACCCGGACATCTGCGGCCGCTGCGTGGACAATATCGAAGGCGCCGGCGAGGTGCGTCACTATGCGTGATGTCTACATTAAGCCCCAAAAGGTGGGAGGCCGAATATGAGCGCCCGCTTCGGCAAACTGCCCTGGCTCTGGCTAAGCCTGGTGATCTTCGTGGTCGACCAGGCCAGCAAGTTCTGGTTCGACAACAACCTCAGCATGTACCAGCAGATCGTGATCATCCCCGATTACTTCAGCTGGACCCTGGCCTACAACACCGGCGCGGCCTTCAGCTTTCTGGCCGATGCCGCCGGCTGGCAGCGCTGGTTCTTTGCTGCCGTGGCCGTTGGCGTCAGCGCCGTGCTGCTGGTCTGGCTCAAGCGCTTGAAGCCCGAGGAAACCTGGCTGGCCCTGGCCTTGGCCCTGGTACTGGGTGGCGCCCTGGGCAACCTGTTGGATCGCGTGGTGTTTGGCCATGTGGTGGATTTTATTCTGGTGCATTGGCAGCACCGCTGGTATTTCCCGGCATTCAACGTGGCCGATATGGCCATCACCTGCGGCGCCATCCTCCTGGCGCTGGATATGTTCAAAGGCGAGAAGTCCGGAGACAAAGCCCATGACTGATGTACGAATTGGCCCGGATCGTGAAGTGACCCTGCATTTTGCCCTCAAGCTGGACAATGGCGATGTGGTGGACAGCACCTTCGACAAGCAGCCGGCCACCTTCAAGGTCGGCGACGGCAGCCTGCTGCCCGGTTTCGAACAGGCCATCTACGGCCTCAAGGCCGGCGACAAGCGCAGCCTGGCCATCGGCCCGGAGCAGGGTTTCGGCCAGGGCAACCCACAGAATGTGCAGGTGATGCCTCGCAGCCAGTTCGAGGGCATGGAGCTGTCCGAGGGCCTGCTGGTGATCTTCAACGACGCCGCCAATGCCGAGCTGCCAGGTGTGGTCAAAGCCTTCGACGACAACCAGGTGACCATCGATTTCAACCACCCCCTGGCCGGCAAGCAGCTGAGCTTTGAGGTGGAGATTATCGAAGTGAAGGCGCTCTGATCTGTAGCCCGGATGAAATCCGGGCATGCGCTAAACCCGGATTGCATCCGGACTACGAAAAGCGTGGGGCTTCTAGCGACCTCACGTTACATTGGCTAAATACTGTGCCACGCGTGCCGAGGCAATCACCATGCAAATCAAACTCGCCAACCCCCGCGGTTTCTGCGCAGGTGTCGATCGCGCCATCGAGATCGTCAACCGCGCCCTGGAAGTCTTCGGCCCGCCCATCTATGTGCGCCATGAAGTGGTGCATAACAAATTCGTGGTGGAAGACCTGCGCGCCCGCGGTGCGGTGTTCGTCGAAGAACTGGATCAGGTGCCGGACGATGTGATTGTCATCTTTAGCGCCCATGGCGTCTCCCAGGCCGTGCGCAATGAAGCCGAACGTCGCGGTCTGAAAGTCTTCGACGCCACCTGTCCCCTGGTGACCAAGGTGCATATGGAAGTGGTGCGCTACAGCCGCGAAGGTCGCGAGTGCATCCTGATCGGCCATGAAGGTCATCCCGAGGTGGAAGGCACCATGGGTCAGTACGACGCCAGCAATGGCGGTGCGATCTATCTGGTGGAGGACGAGGCAGACGTGGCGGCGCTTGAGGTGCGTGATCCGCAAGCTTTGGCCTATGTCACCCAGACTACCCTGTCCATGGACGACACCAGCAAGGTGATCGACGCCCTGCGTGCCAAGTTCCCCGCCATCGGCGGTCCGCGCAAGGACGATATCTGCTACGCCACCCAGAACCGTCAGGATGCGGTCAAGCAACTGGCAGCCGACTGCGATGTGCTGCTGGTGGTCGGCAGCCCCAACAGCTCCAACTCCAACCGCCTGCGCGAACTGGCCGAGCGCATGGGCACCCCGGCCTACCTGATCGACGGTGCCGAAGACCTTAAGCGCGAATGGTTCGACGGCGTTTCCGGCATCGGCATCACCGCCGGCGCCTCGGCGCCGGAAGTGCTGGTGCAGGGAGTTATTCAGCAGCTGCGTGGCTGGGGGGCGCTGGGCGCTGAAGAGGTCGACGGCCGCCCGGAAAATGTCACCTTTTCCATGCCCAAAGAGCTGCGGGTCAGGCAGCTTTGAGCTTACGCCCCCTGCGCAGATACAGAGTGGACGTAAGATGATTTAGCAGTTTCCTGGGCTGTCTATGGCGCTGCGCAGGCGCCCCGTTGCGCTCAATACCAGGCGCCGCACCGGCGGCTTGCCGCTGCTGTGGCAAAGCTT
>JBFHPI010000441.1:0-2772 GCA_041592855.1 Pseudomonas sp. | reverse complement strand
TCGGTGAGGTAGGTCAGGCCGGAGCTGGGCGCCGACAGGTAGGGCGTGTCGATCTGCGCCAGGTTGCCCAGGCACACCACCTTGGAGCCGTTGCCGGCGCGAGTGATGATGGTCTTCATCTGGTGCGGGGTGAGGTTCTGGCATTCGTCGATCAGGATCAGGCTCTGCTGGAAGCTGCGCCCGCGGATATAGTTGAGCGACTTAAATTGCAGCGGCACCTTCTGCAGGATGTAGTCGACGCTGCCATGGGTGCTCTCATCGTCCATATGCAGGGCTTCCAGGTTGTCGGTGATGGCGCCCAGCCAGGGCTCCATCTTCTCCGCCTCGGTGCCGGGCAGAAAGCCGATCTCCTGATCCAGCCCCTGCACGCTGCGGGTGGCGATGATGCGCCGGTAGCGTTTGCTGACCATGGTCTGCTCGATGGCCGCGGCCAACGCCAGGATGGTCTTGCCCGAACCCGCCGCGCCGGACAGGTTGACCAGGTGGATGTCCGGATCGAGCAGGGCATAAAGCGCCAGGGCCTGATGGATATCCCGCGGACGCAGGCCCCAGGCTTCCTGGTGCAGCAGCGGCTCCTGGTGCAGGTCGAGGATCACCAGTTCGTCGCCCTTGATCGCCTTGATCCAGCCGACAAAACCCTGTTCGTCCAGCAGGAATTCGTTGACGTGCACCGCCGGCAGGTTGTCGGTGAGCTGCACCCGATGCCAGGTGCGGCCATGATCCTGGCGGGTTTCCACCTTGCTCACCCGATCCCAGAAGGAGCCGCCCATGTCGTGGTAGCCCTGGGACAGCAGGGACACATCGTCCACCAGCTGGTCGGTGTGGTAGTCCTCCGACTCGATGCCGCAGGCCCGCGCCTTGAGGCGCATGTTGATGTCCTTGGTCACCAGCACCACGTCCAGGCCGGGACGTCGGGTCTTCAGCTCCACCAGCTGATTGATGATCTTGTTGTCGTTGAGGTCTTCCGGCAGCCAGGTGATGGGCGAGGCGCTCTTGCTCATCAGGATCGAGAGGAAGCCACAGGGGCCACTCTTCTCGCGCTGGATGGGTACACCATGCTCCACCTCCTCCGGGGTGGCACCACCGAGAATCTTGTCAATCAAACGGATGGCTTGCCGGCACTCAGCCGCCACGCCCTGCTTGCCGGTCTTCAGCTTGTCCAGTTCCTCCAGTACGGTCATCGGGATGGCGACATGGTGCTCCTGAAAATTCAGCAGCGCGTTGGGATCGTGGATCAGCACATTGGTGTCGAGGGCATACAGGGTTGGAGCGGTGGGCTTGCAGCGTCCGTGGTCATCCATACTCGGTCACCTTCTTGTAGTAGCCAAGCGGCGCAAGGGCGAGCTGCGCCGCGGAGGGGGCCGCCGACTTCTCGGTGCAGGGCCGAGAAGATACAAGCAAGGTGAGGGCCAATGGCCGCCACCTGTCTGCAGGGTTCGGCGGTCTTGTCTTTTAGATACTCCAAAAAAGATGACAGAAAAACGTATTTTTCAGCTTTTACAGGTTTATTTGTCGGTGCGACAAAAAGCCCTTGGCGCCCTGCCCGGGCGCCGTTAAAGTCGGAAGTCCAGCCGGGCGAAAAACACGAAAAAATCGCCTCACCCCGCCTCCGCCACAGCACAGCGGTTGACCTCCACGGTCACATGCACCAACGCTGAAATCCCCGCCAGCCTTGCCTTGTAGCGATCCGCCGAGGCCTCGCCATGGGTCACCACGCTGACGATACAGGCGTACTGACTGCGCCCCACCCGCCACAGATGCAGATCCGCCACTTCGGTGTCCGCCTCCTGCGCCAGGGCGGTGCGCACCTGCGCGACAATGGGGCTGTCCATCTCCCGGTCCAGCAGCACCTTGGCGGTTTCCAGCAGCAGGCCCTTGGCCCATATTGCGATGATCACGGCGCCTATCACCCCCATCATCGGGTCAAGCCAGCTCCAGCCCAGCCACAGCCCGCCGAGCAGAGCGACTATGGCCGCCACCGAGGTCAGGGCATCGGCCAGCACATGGATAAAGGCGGCGTGGCGATTTAGATCCTTGCCGGGCGGGTGATCGTGATCGTGATCGTGATCGTGATCGTGATCGCCATGAGCATGACCGTGATGCTGATCGCGCAGCAGCCAGGCCGACAGCAGGTTGACCAGCAGGCCGATCACCGCCACCCACAGGGCCATCTCGAAGGCGATCACCTGGGGCTGCCACAGGCGCCACAGTGATTCGAAGGCCAGTAGGGCCACCACCACCATCAGCATCAGGGCACTGGCAAAGCCGGCCAGCACCTCGATCTTCCAGGTGCCGAAGGCAAAACGCGGGTCATGGGCATAGCGCCGGGCCAGCAGGTAGGCCAGGGCGGTCAGGCCGATGGCGAGCATATGCGAGGCCATATGCCAGCCATCGGCCAGCAGGGCCATGGAGTTGAAGGCATAGCCGGCGCCGATTTCCACCAGCATGGTCGCCCCGGTCAGCGCCACCACACGCCAGGCCTGACGCTCGGCAGTGCTCTCCAGCGGGCGGTAATCGTGGGAAGGCTCCCAACGCGAATGATTGCAGGCAGTCATAACAGCTCCTTGGCAGCGAGTACCTGCTCAAACTACAACCCCGGGGCCGCCCCTGGGTCAAGCGCCTCAATCGCCCCTATAGGTAGCCTGCCCCGCCCTGTGCTTCTAGAATCGCCCCCAGACTTTAAGGAGTGCAGTTTATGTTGATGGTGATTTCCCCGGCCAAGACCCTTGATTACGACACCCCGCCGGTGACCCCGCGCTTTACCCAGCCCGA
>JBFHPI010000440.1:0-2789 GCA_041592855.1 Pseudomonas sp. | reverse complement strand
TCACCGGCGAAATCGTTATGGACAACGTGTTCTGCCCGGAAGAGAACGCCTTCCCCGACGTGCGTGGGCTGCGTGGCCCCTTCACCTGCCTGAACTCCGCCCGCTACGGCATCAGCTGGGGCGCCATCGGTGCCGCCGAGTTCTGCTGGCACACCGCCCGCCAGTACACCCTGGACCGCAAGCAGTTCGGTCGCCCCCTGGCGCAGACCCAGCTGGTGCAGAAGAAACTGGCCGACATGCAGACCGAAATCACCCTGGCCCTGCAGGGTTGCCTGCGCCTGGGGCGGATGAAGGACGAAGGCACCGCCGCGGTGGAAATCACCTCGATCATGAAGCGCAACAGCTGCGGCAAGGCGCTGGACATCGCCCGCCTGGCCCGCGACATGCTCGGCGGCAACGGCATCAGCGACGAGTTCGGTGTGGCCCGCCACCTGGTCAACCTGGAAGTGGTGAACACCTATGAAGGTACCCACGACGTCCACGCGCTGATCCTGGGCCGCGCGCAGACCGGCCTGCAGGCGTTCTTCTAAGAACCTGTTTACGATCTGCTGCGCGTCGGCCCTGCTGCGTTAAAAACAGGCTCGGAATGCTCATTTACAGCTCGTAAACTCCGCTTCCTCGCCTGCTTTTGCCTTGCATGGCTCTAGCTCGCGAGATCGTAAGCAGGTTCTAAACCGCTGCGTAGGATGGGTTAGCCGCACAGCGGCGTAACCCATCGCGCGATCTGATGGGTATCGCGTTGCTCAACCCATCCTACGTTCGTTATGAGGTCTACCCATGTCCGGCGCCCTGTCCCATATCCGCGTACTCGACCTGTCCCGCGTACTCGCCGGCCCCTGGGCCGGGCAGATTCTTGGCGATCTCGGCGCCGAGGTGATCAAGGTGGAGCGCCCGGGCACAGGGGACGACACCCGTCACTGGGGCCCGCCCTATGTAAAGGACGCCGATGGCCAGGATTCGCGCGAGGCGGCCTACTTCCAGAGCGCCAACCGCAACAAGCAGTCGGTGACCCTGGACTTCACCCAGGCCGAAGGCCAGCGTCTGGTGCGCGAACTGGTCAAGAACTGCGACGTGCTGCTGGAAAACTTCAAGGTCGGCGGCCTGGCGGCCTATGGCCTTGACTACGCATCCCTCAAGGCGCTCAACCCGCAGCTGATCTACTGCTCCATCACCGGCTTCGGCCAGGATGGCCCTTACGCCAAGCGGGCAGGTTACGATTTCATGATCCAGGGCCTGGGCGGGCTGATGAGCCTGACCGGGCGCCCGGAGGGCGAGGAGGGCGCCGGCCCCATGAAGGTCGGCGTCGCCCTCACCGATATCCTCACCGGCCTGTATGCCACGGTGGGCGTGCTGGCGGCGCTGAACGCCCGTGAGCAGACGGGCCTTGGCCAGCATATCGACGTGGCCCTGCTCGACGTGCAGGTGGCCTGCCTGGCCAACCAGGCCTTGAACTACCTGACTACAGGCGTGGCGCCCAAGCGCCTGGGCAACGCCCACCCCAATATCGTGCCCTACCAGGATTTCCCCTCGGCCGATGGCGACTTCATTATCGCCGTGGGCAACGACGGGCAGTTCCGCAAGCTTTGCGAGGTCGCAGGCCTTCCGGCTTTGGCCGATGACCCGCGTTTTTCTTCCAACCAGGCCCGGGTTGCTCACCGCACCGAGCTGATTCCCCTGCTGCGCCAGGCCACGGTGTTCAAGACCACCGCCGAATGGATCGCCCAGCTGGAGGCGGCCGGCGTGCCCTGCGGGCCGATCAACGACCTGGCCCAGGTCTTCGCCGATCCCCAGGTTCAGGCCCGCGGCCTGCGCATCGACCTGGCTAACGGCCTGGGCAGCACCACCCCCCAGGTGGCCAGCCCGCTGCGCCTGTCCGAGACTCCGGTGGCGTACCGCAATGCGCCGCCGCTGCTGGGTGAACATACCGAGCAGGTGCTGAGCCGGCATCTCGGGCTGAACACGGAGCAGATCGCGGCATTTCGCGCAGCCGGAGTGCTATAGCCAGGGCGCATGGAAATAGCAGGGCAGAGCCTCGGCAGAAACATAAGCCGAACAGCGCAATGTACGCATCATGTACAAAGTAACAATCTTGTATAGGATTACCAGAGGGTCTGCTCTTGCCTTGCACGTGCAGCAGCGAACTCTCTTTCAACCCGGTATATCCGAATGTGCGCAATGAAAAACTTGCTACTGATTCTCTGCTGCGTATTGGTCAGCAGTTGCAGCAGTGTGTCGATCACGGATTACGCCCAGGAGCAGCCAACCCTCGACCTGCATGAGTTCTTTTCGGTTCCGGTAGAGGCGTGGGGCATGTTCCAGAACCGCTCCGGCGAAGTGATCAAACGCTTCCACGTCGACATTCGCAGCCATCGCCAGGGTGAGCAGCTGATTCTCGACGAGCGCTTTGCCTACAGTGACGGCACCACCGAGCGCCGGGTCTGGACCCTCACCCCCGATGGTGAAACGCGCTGGACGGGCACGGCCGATGATGTGGTGGGTGAGGCGCAGGGGGAGTTGGCTGGCAATGCCTTGCACTGGCGCTATCAGCTGCGGCTGCCCATTGACGGTACAACCTATGTGGTCAACTTCGATGACTGGATGTTCCTGATGGACGAGCGCGTGATGCTCAATCGCTCCGTAATGCGCAAGTTCGGCATCCGCCTCGGCGAGGTCACGCTGACATTCTTTCGGCGGGGAAGCTGACATGCTCTTCGGCTCGTCCAATCGACCGATTCGAGACTGGCGCGGCCAGCGCGTGTGGATCGTCGGTGCGTCGAGCGGCATTGGCG
>JBFHPI010000439.1:0-2793 GCA_041592855.1 Pseudomonas sp. | reverse complement strand
CGGCCAAACGCGTACTGCCAGCGGAAATTCGCCTGTCGATCCGCCAGGTGGCCCTGGATAGAAACGAGGAGATAGCCGAGCCGATGTAACCCGGCCCGGCCCCTGACCCTCATGACAGCAATCCAGGACAAACCCGCGCGCTCCTCCCGCGCGCAGTTTCACCAGGCCAACCAACTCCGTGCCGAGACCGAAGCCCGGCGCCTGCTGGCGGCCAAGGCCGAATTGGCTGGCCGCTGGCTGGCCTGGGTGGCAAGCGAACTGTATGCCCTTAAGCCCGCCGAATATGCGCAAATGGTGCGCCGCGAGCTGCAACGTTTAAGTCAGGCCAATACCGACTGACAAGGCCTGCTAAGCTGGCTTAACCCCCCTCAACAAGGATGCCTCTCATGCTTCGTCTGATTTCACTGGCCACCGGTTTACTACTGTCAACCAGCGCCTTCGCTCTGTCCCTGGCCGACCTGACCCAGACCGACGCCAGCGGCGGCCTCAAGGATGCCCTGGTGCAAGGCGCCCAGGTCGCGGTCAAGCAACTGGGCACTCCCGGGGGGTTCAGCAACAACCCGGATGTGCGCATCGAGCTGCCGGGCAATCTTGGCAAAGCGGCACGCACCATGAAGATGATGGGCATGGGCGCCCAGGTCGAACAGCTCGAAGCAAGCATGAACCAGGCCGCCGAAGCCGCCGTGCCGCAGGCCCAGGCGCTGCTGGTGGACTCGGTGAAGAAGATGACCGTGCAGGATGCCAAAAGCATCCTCGCAGGCCCCCAGGACTCGGCCACCCAATATCTGAACAAGACCAGCCGCGAACAGATCCGCGCCAAGTTCCTGCCTATCGTGCAACAGGCCACTGCCCAGGTCGGCTTGGCCCAGCAATACAACGCCTTTGCCGGCCAGGCGGCGAGCTTTGGCGTGATTGACGCAAAAAACGCGAATATCGAAAGCTATGTCACCGAACAGGCCCTGGACGGCCTGTTCGAGATGATCGCCAAGCAGGAAGCCAGCATCCGCCAGAACCCGGCCGGGGCCGCCACCAGCCTGGCCAAGAAGGTATTTGGCGCGCTGTAACCCAGGACGCCGCGCTGGGTGAGCCAGATACAGCCGCTCACCCAGCAGAGGGCTCAGAGAATATTGGCGTAGTCCGCCTCGATCCGATCCAGGCTCAGGTGGTTGAGGAAGTTGGAGAAGCACATCCAGGCCGACAGCGAGTTGAGGTCGCTGAACTGCGGCGGCAGGTACTTGGGCGGCACCACCAGCCCCTCATCCACCAGGCGACGCAGGGTGCGCATGTCTTCCAGGGTGGTCTTGCCGCAGAACAGCAGGGGGATCTGTTCCAGCTTGCCTTTGCGCACCGCCAGCTGGATGTAGTTGTAGACCATGATAAAGCCCTTCAGATAGGACAGATCCTTGGTAAAGGGCAGGCCCGTGGGCGTGGAACCGCGAAACACCCGGCTGGCGTTGCTGTAGCTGTCTTCCGGACTGAAATCCTGCTCGCGGTAGAACTCGAACACCTGGAGAAAGTCGGCACCCTCCTCGGCCATATGGATGGCGCGAGTGCGGTTGGTCAGCTTGCGCAGGCGGCTCGGGTAGGAGGCAAAGGCGATCACCTCCATCAGAATGGCCAGACCTTCCTGGGTCACGGTGGAGGAAGGTGGCCCCTTGGCCAGGAAGGTGCAAACCGGCTGGTTGAGGCCGTTGAGGGTGGTGGCCACATGCACCAGCCCCTCGTGCACCTCCAGAGCCTTGACATCACGCTCGTTGAAGGTGGCATCACTGCGGATCTTGATGTAGTCGGCCCCCGCTGCGGCGTCGGCGAGAATGCCATCGGACTCGAAGACGCGAATGGTTTCTTCGGCTTCACCGAATACCTTGTTCAGACGATGCTGCAGCAGGTCCACGGCCTGCTTGGCATTAAGGCTCTTGGGCTCGTCCTTGAGGTCACCGCGACTGTCGATATTGTTCAGGTAGTCGGAGAACATCAGGCCCAGGTCGGCCAGGGTCGGGTCGCCGGCATGGAAGGCATCTGAAGCGGCACCGTAGAGTTCCTGGCTGATCAGGCCGAAATCGGCGGTACCACGAGCCTCGAGCATGCGAATGACCATGCGGTACTCACGGCACATGCGGCGCATGATCTGCCCGACCGGGTTGAACTGGCCGAGCTGGCGGGTGATATCGCGTTCGATATTCTGGAATTCCAGCTTCTTCTCGCCGGCATCGAAAGCCAGGGGACGACCTTCGTAATAGGCCCGGTCCACCGCCGGCAATTGGCGCCCCTTGTGCTTGAGGAACTCGGTGCGAATCTGCTCGTCCCACTTCACCGCGTCCAGGACGCGGATCGGGTTCTGCGCCTCGACGATACGTTCGGACAGCGCCCGCACCGTCAGTTGATAGTCATCCAAACCGCTTTGACTGTTCATCCGTCCTCGCTGTCACTCGGCCACACGCTGATAACGTGCCGCTTCGATAAATACATCGGAGTTGGCCTGATCATCCAGGTAGGCAAACACCTGCTCCAGGGGGCTGGTAATCAGCACGCCCTCGGCCTCGCGCATATCCACCAACTCGCCCTGCAAGGTGCCCTGCTGCATATCCTGCAGGATACGGTCGACATCCAGGTTATACAGCACCAGTTCGCCCTCGGCAGTCAGCTCGAAGCCGGCTATGGCGAAGTTGGCGCCAAACTTCTGCGGCAGGCCCGCCGACAGGTACCAGCGCCGGCCATGGTGGGCCACGGTAAAGCCGTACTCTTCCAGGCTGTCGAGATTGTCCGGGCTGTCGACATAGGATTTGGCTTTGT
>JBFHPI010000438.1:0-2800 GCA_041592855.1 Pseudomonas sp. | reverse complement strand
GGGGGGACCCCGCAATGGGTGGCCAAGTACAACTGCTCGACCCGGAAGGTGAAGCATGAGTGAGCTAAAGGATCAGCCCATCGAACAAGGCACCCGCAAGCGCACGGAGTATGACAACGCCCGCCGCGCAAGGCTGGCACTCAATATCGAACGTACCGATGGCGGCGTGCTGCAAATCGTTGTTGAAACAGATATGCGCAGCAATGAAGAAGAGCCGGAAATTCAGCAGAATACCTTTCTTGCTGTTGTGCCAATGGCGCGCCTGCCCGGGCATGACCAATACGATAAGCCGCCAAAAGGAGCACTGCCCCGCCCCGGGCGCATCTATGTATTTCAGAACGGCAAGCTGTGGCGAGAACTGGCCTGCGATGGTCAAGGCAACTTGGCAGATGTTGATGTGGTGCATTGGCGCGAGCAAGCGGCACAAGGCCAGCCTGCGGACAGCCGCGAGCCAGTCGGCAAGCCGCTGGCGTTAACGCTAGTACCCATGCTGCTGAAGGGCCGCTTTGTCGGCGACCAATACACCATGGCCTACAGCGAAATAGCCTGGACCTGGGAGTACATCGCCTGGCTGGAGGCCAATAGCAGTCGAGTCAGAAACCGCTGTCAAAACGTGGCGCCGGCTTGGTCGGCAGCGGTTGTTGGCGGCGAGCAATGGCGGCCGACCCAGGCGATGCCGATTATCGTGATCGACAAGCATGCCGAAGGGCTTAGGCCGCGTGACCTGCATATCGAATGTGCACTGCATGACCCTGCGACTTTTACGCCGGCAATGACGGCTCTCGATCCTCAAGAGCTGTGTGTTGAGTTGCATAAGCTGCAGCAAGAGCTCGCAGGGCATATGGGCGCGGCTATTCCAGCGGCGCTGCCGGAGCTCCCCCCAAGCCAGGATGTCCTCGTAGAAAAGAGCCTGCGCGGTTATCCGAAACTGGTTGGTTTTATGCTGGCTGATCCCCTGTTCGAGTTGCGTCATGCGGTAGAACAATCCCGCATGGCCACAGAAGCCTTGCAAACCTATAACGCCCTGGTTCCTTTCCAGCCCTTTGGCCGGTATGCAGAAGTGCTGCACCGTTGGGCCATGCCCAGCGGAGCGCCACTGGCTGACCTTCGTAGTCACATCGATACGACGGCGCTGCAGACTGCCATGTTGCATGAGGAGCGAAGGGCTGCACGTGAGTGCATCCATCGGCAATTGGCACGCACCCTGCCCCTGATGCAGAGCAAGCTGACAGCCGTGTGGAACGATTGGATCTACAGCCATGACGAACGATTGCTGGAGCCCTACAGCCTGTTGATCGACACGCTGGAAATGCTCAGCCGCTTACCCCACGGCAGTGATGCGCGTAGTTTTGAGCCCGAGAGCGCTTGGCTTGCGCAAGGGGTAGAGCAGCTGGTCAGACAGTTGGCCGAGGCGAGTCATCCGCTTACGCGCGTGGCCCTGGCCGAGCAGGGTGGAGTGTTGCCCGAGTTGGCCAGGCGTCTAGAAACCCTGGCTGCATCCAAGCGGGCGATCGATCCGGAAAAGCTGGGCATTAGCAGCCTGGCCATGCTGGCCGGGTTGGAGAGTCAAGGGGCGCCCAATTACCAGCAAGTCGCACAAAATATTGCCCTGGCAGTGGACGAGTGGCTGAACCACCTGAGCAAATCGGTGCTGCTCACACTCAGGCAGTTGCGCACCAGTACGGCTACCGTCCAGCTCGATATGCAGCGCCTGTTTACCCCAACAATAGGCCTGCTGAACAAACTGCATAGTCAAGCCAGGACGATCCAGTTTATGCCCCAGGGTGAAGCCCTGGCCCAGAATATGGTGGTGCTGGGCGTGCATGGCGGCGGCCTCAGTTTTGGCCTAACGCCCAGCGAGCGCACCACCCTGACCCGGCAGAATTACCTGTATGGCAACCTGCAGGGGCGTGGCGGCAATGTACTAGGTACCACCAGCGGCAAGCTGGCGGAGGCCAACCACTTCGCCAGCAAGGACCTGGGGCGCTTTATGGTCGTAGCCGCTCCTGCTAACGATCCGCTGGTGCAAGAGTTGAATAGCTGGCGGCTCGGCGCGGCCAATCTGGGCCGCGCCGGGCAAATCGCCAAGTCGCCTGCCTTGCCGCTTTTCGCCACACTAATGGCGGCTTATAACCTGCATGTGAATACCATTGGGGCCAAGGCACTGTGGAAAAATGAGAAGTGGAGATGGACGGGCGGGGCTCTATCGGCTGCTGCAGATATTTTTCTCGCCTCAAACAACGTCGCGCTAAAAATCATCGAAGGCTCAGGCGTCCGCTCACCTTGGTATGCGTTATGGGAAAAGGGCCGCTTCGACGTGTCGCGGGTATCGGCGCGCTGGGCCAGCAACCTCAGCAAGCGTACGGGTGGGAGTACTTGGCTTAATGTCTCGCGGGCAGGCTCATTTGTAGCGATGGGCGTTACTTCAGTGCTCTTTGCCTGGGACGCCAAACGAGCCTTCGATCAAGGCGATAAGGACGTTTCCGTTGCCAATGCCATTGCCGCCTCCGGCAGTGCCATGTGGGCGCTTTATACGCTGGGGGTGCTGGCCAGCCCCTGGGTGCTGGGCGCGGGTATCCTGTTATTGCTGGGTGGCGCGGTTGCCGCAGCGCTATTGGCCGATGGCGCCATCGAACAAGCAATTAAGCACGGGCCATTTGGCAAGGAGCAGCGCCTGGCGCATATGAACGACCCCAGAGTCGCCTACCAGCAACTGCTCGGTGCCATCGGCCAGCCTCAAGTACGCATCGAGCGTCTGGAAAACTGGCAGAAAAGCGCCTCCGCAGAGGATCAGGCGAAG
>JBFHPI010000437.1:0-2801 GCA_041592855.1 Pseudomonas sp. | reverse complement strand
GCATGATTTCAGTAAGCGAAGGCGCCAGGCTGACCACCCGTTCGACGGCTGCCACGGGCCAGACCAGTAGTGCCAGCAGACCGACGAGCAGCGTGCGCATCAGCTCAGCTGTGCGGGGATGCGATAGAGGTAGAGCAGCACCACACTGGCCAGGGCCAGCAGGATCAGAGGAATGGCTTCCAGCCCGGCGAACACCGCGATGGCCGCGACCCAGGCCGGCAGTGCGGCCCCGAGCATGCCCAGACGCCGCACCCGGGCCAGTTCCAGCCAGGCGTCGTGCTCTTGCGGGTTGTTCAGCGCCTGCTCGGTGGCGATCAGGGCGCGCTTGTAGCTGGAGAACAGCGGCAGGCTGACAAACATCGAGGCCAACCCGGCAATAAACAGCGGCATGGTCAGCACCCCGACCTTGCTGCCACTGCCAAACGCCAGGTTGAGCACGAACAAGGGCGCCAGGGTCACGCCGAGAAAGCGCCACCACTCCAGCGCCAGGCGGCGGCGCACCTGGCTACGGGTCACAGGCTTTCCTCGACCTCGCCCTGATGCAGGCTGCCGAGCATATGCCCAAGCTTGCCGGCCTTGGTGGCGAGGTATTTGCGGTTATGCGGGTTGTGCTCGATCTGCAGTGGCACCCGGGTTGCCACGCTGATGCCCATATCACCCAGGGCCTTGACCTTGCGCGGGTTATTGGTCATCAGCTTGAGCTCGCGGATGCCCAGATGGGCCAGCATCGGCCGGCAGATGGCGTAGTCACGCTGATCGGCACCAAAGCCCAGGCGCTCATTGGCCTCCACCGTATCGGCGCCACCATCCTGCAACTCATAGGCACGGATCTTGTTCAGCAGGCCGATGCCACGACCCTCCTGGCGCAGGTACAGCAGTACGCCGCGACCTTCCTTGGCGATGGCGCGCAGCGCCGCTTCCAGCTGAAAGCCGCAGTCGCAGCGCAGGCTGAACAGGGCATCACCGGTCAGGCACTCGGAATGCAGACGCCCCAGCACTGGTGCGCCATCGGCCACATTGCCAAAGGTCAGGGCGACATGTTCCTTGCCGGTGGCTTCTTCGAGAAAGCCATGCATGGTGAACACACCAAAAGGCGTGGGCAACTGGGAGGCGGCGACAAACTCGACGGACACCGGATGCTCCTAAAGAAAATGGCAGAAATGCAGGGCCGGCATTGTAACAGCAGGCCCGGCCAGGGGGTCAGCCTGAATAGCCGATCATAGGTATCGGTAAAACGGATCGCTGGACGCCGGGATCAATACTTGGACTCCAGCACCAGGAGATCCTGCTCGACCCGCCAGCCGACCCGATTGAGAAAACTCATGCCCAGCAGCGCGTCGGTGGGCGAGCTGCCTTCCAGCACCACGGCCTCGACGCCCAGCACTTCCAGCTCGCCCACCTTGACCCGATCCAGGCTCACCTGCCAGCCGCGCACCGTCCCGCTGGCGGTACTGACCTGCAGCGGTCGGCCGATCACCCGGTAATCGATACCCAGCCGGCGGGCATGGCCGTCATTCAGGGCGATGGAGGTGGCACCGGTATCCACCAGAAACTGCACCGACTGGCCATTGATCGAGCCGGCGACCCAGTAGTGACCGCCTGCCCCTTTGGCAATGCTCAGCTGTTTCTTCTCCGCCTCGACAAAACCCTCACTGTATTCACGGCTCAGGCCGTAGCTGCGTTCAACACCATCGACCCGCAGCACCGCGCCGCGGCTGTCGGCGCTGACCACCACCACGCCGCCTGGGCCGGTCTGCCCCACCTTAACCAGTTTGCGCTGGCCATCTACACTGATCACGGCCGCCCCAGGAAACAGGCCAACCACCCGCACCTGGCTGGCCCCATGGGCCACTCCAGCCACCAGCAACAAGGTCAACAGCATCACTTTCAAACTGTGCATAAAGGCCCTGGGCGCCTCACTCAAATGGATAGGGTTGCTGCCAGCGGGCAAAGACGTCATGCAGGCCACCATTCTGCTTCAGCAACTCGAGACGCTGATCATACACCGCCGCCAGCGCCCTGCCCCGAGGGGTATCGGCAAAGCCCAGGTACAAGGGCAGCCAGGTAATCTCGGTAATACGGTAGGCCTGCGGCGTCGACGTCAGGCGTAAAACGTCTTCTACCTCGGTCAGAGCATCCAGATAGAAATCCACCCGGCCTGTACTGAGCATGCCGAGGATACCCTCGCGGCGAATCACTTCCCGGTACTGGCGCAAATTTGGCAGATAACGCTGATACTCATAACCACGCATCCAGGCCAGACGATAGTCCCCCAAGCCCTCCAGCGTCGGCTCCGGCTTGTCCGCCAGGCTCAAGGCCACGATCTGGTCAGCGTCATAAGGCTCGCGCGGATAGAACACCCCTTCGTCGACCTCATTCTGAGAGGAGCCGACCCAGGCATCGGCCTGACCGCGCTGCACCAGGCCAATGGAACGCATATCGGGCACGCTCTGGATTGCCAGGCTGACCCCGACGGGCTCAAAAACCAGGCGCAGGATATCCCAGGCCAGGCCCGTGCCATCGGCGTGGGTGTGCCCATCCCAGACCTCACTGGCGATACGTGCCTGTTCCGGCAGCGCGCTGTCGGCGTGCGCCTGCACGACCAGCAGCAGGGCGGACAACAGCAGCACACAGCAATGCCTCATGGATCGCCCCTTGTCAGTTGAACCCGGTGCCCAGCAAGCCATTGAACCAGGCCCATGCCAGCGCCTGCAGCACCAGCCAGGCAGCTATTCCGGCGAGGATGTCATCAAGCATGATGCCGAAGCCACCCTGCACCCGCCGGTCCACCCAACTGATCG
>JBFHPI010000436.1:0-2801 GCA_041592855.1 Pseudomonas sp. | reverse complement strand
CAGCAGCGCCATATGCAGCGTCTGGTCGGCCATATGGGCATCGGCCATGTGCGCTACCCAACCGCCGGTAGCTCCAGCTCGGCCGAGGCGCAGCCGTTCTATGTCAACTCGCCCTATGGCATCACCCTGGCGCACAACGGCAACCTGACCAACGTCGAGCAGTTGGCCAAGGAAATCTACGAATCCGATCTGCGTCATGTGAACACCAATTCCGACTCGGAAGTGCTGCTCAACGTGTTCGCCCATGAGCTGGCCCAGCGCGGCAAGCTGCAGCCTACCGAAGATGATGTGTTCGCCGCGGTCAGTGATGTGCACAAGCGCTGCCTGGGTGGTTACGCCGTGGTGGCGATGATCACCGGCTATGGCATCGTCGGCTTCCGCGATCCCAACGGCATCCGCCCCATCGTCTTCGGCCAGCGTCATACCGACGAAGGTGTGGAATACATGATCGCCTCGGAAAGCGTGTCGCTCGACGTGCTCGGCTTCACCCTGATCCGCGATCTGGCGCCGGGTGAGGCGGTGTACATTACCGAGGAAGGCAAGCTGTTCACCCGTCAGTGCGCGGCCAACCCCAAGTATGCGCCGTGTATCTTCGAGCACGTCTACCTGGCGCGCCCGGATTCGATCATGGACGGCATCTCGGTGTACAAGGCACGCCTGCGCATGGGCGAGAAACTGGCCGAGAAGATCCTCCGTGAGCGGCCCAACCATGATATCGACGTGGTGATCCCGATTCCCGATACCAGCCGCACGGCGGCGCTGGAACTGGCCAACCACCTGGGGGTGAAGTTCCGCGAAGGCTTCGTCAAGAATCGTTATATCGGCCGCACCTTTATCATGCCGGGCCAGGCGGCTCGCAAGAAATCCGTGCGGCAGAAACTTAATGCCATCGAACTGGAATTTCGCGGCAAGAACGTGATGCTGGTGGACGACTCCATCGTGCGTGGCACCACCTGCAAGCAGATTATCCAGATGGCCCGGGAAGCGGGGGCGAAGAACGTCTACTTCTGTTCGGCGGCGCCGGCGGTGCGTTACCCGAACGTGTATGGCATCGATATGCCCAGCGCCCACGAGCTGATCGCCCACGGTCGCACCACCGAGGAAGTCTGCGAATTGATTGGCGCCGACTGGCTGATCTATCAGGACCTGCCGGACTTGATCGAGGCGGTCAGTGGCAGCAAGAAGATCAAGATCGACAACTTCGACTGCGCGGTGTTCGATGGCAAGTACGTGACCGGTGATGTCGACGAGGCTTACCTGGACAAGATCGAACAGGCGCGCAACGATGCCAGCAAGGTCAAATCCCAGGCGGTCAGCGCCATTATCGATCTGTACAACAACTGAGTGCGGGCGGGCAGGGCGTGGCCCTGTCCGTTGCCTGCGTGCTTGGCGTACGCCGTACATGGCGCCAATCCTGAGTGCAACTCGGGATATTTTTCTTGAGGTAGCAATATGACACTGGAATGGGATGCCGGCCGCCTGGATAGCGAGCTGGAGGGCGTGGGCTTCGACACCCTGGCGGTGCGTGCCGGCCAGCACCGCTCGCCGGAAGGCGAGCATAGCGAGGCGATCTACCCGACTTCCAGCTATGTGTTCCGCAGTGCCGCCGATGCTGCCGCGCGCTTTGCCGGTGAGGCACCGGGCAATGTCTATTCCCGTTACACCAACCCCACTGTACGTGCCTTCGAGGAGCGCATCGCGGCCCTGGAAGGCGCCGAGCAGGCGGTGGCAACCTCTTCGGGCATGGCGGCCATCCTGGCCCTGGTGATGAGTCTGTGCAGTGGCGGCGACCATGTGCTGGTGTCTCGCAGCGTGTTCGGCTCCACCATCAGCCTGTTCGAGAAGTACCTCAAGCGCTTCGGCGTCGAGGTCGACTATGTGCCGCTGGCCGATCTGGATGCCTGGGCCGCAGCCTGCAAGCCCACGACCAAGCTGCTGTTTGTCGAGTCACCGTCCAACCCTCTGGCCGAGCTGGTGGATATCGCCGCCCTGGCCGAGATTGCCCACAGCCATGGCGCCTTGTTGGCGGTGGACAACTGCTTTTGCACCCCGGCCCTGCAGCAGCCGCTCAAGCTCGGTGCCGATATCGTCATGCATTCGGCCACCAAGTACATCGACGGCCAGGGGCGCAGCATGGGCGGTGTACTGGCCGGGCGGAGCGAGTTGATGAAGGAGGCGGTGGGCTTTCTGCGCACCGCGGGCCCAACCCTCAGCCCCTTCAACGCCTGGGTCTTCCTCAAGGGCCTGGAAACGCTGCGTATCCGCATGCAGGCCCACTGCGCCAGTGCCCTGGAGCTGGCCCAGTGGCTGCAGCAGCAGCCCGGGGTGGAGCAGGTCTACTACGCCGGGTTGCCCAGCCATCCGCAGCATGAACTGGCCAAGCAGCAGCAGAGCGCCTTCGGCGCGGTGGTCAGCTTCGAGGTCAAGGGCGGCAAGGAGGCGGCATGGCGTTTTATCGACGCCACGCGGATGATCTCCATCACCACCAACCTGGGTGACACCAAGACCACCATCGCTCACCCGGCCACCACGTCCCATGGCCGCCTGTCGCCGGCCGAGCGGGCCAATGCCGGCATCCGTGACAACCTGATCCGCCTGGCGGTGGGGTTGGAGGATCTGGCCGATCTCAAGGCTGATCTGGCCCGGGGTCTGGCCGCGCTCTAGCTGTGATCTCTCAGTAGGTTGTTCATCCGGGGCATTCCCGGAATTCTGGAAGTGCGACCAACCATGCCTTCCAGGAGCCCCGGATGAACCTGCATAAACATGCCCGTCTTACCCCTCGCGGTCGAGCCCTTTTGGTT
>JBFHPI010000435.1:0-2804 GCA_041592855.1 Pseudomonas sp. | reverse complement strand
GTTTATCCATGCTAACTCGGATACTCCAGCACGCCTGTCGGGCGAAAGTTGGCTTATGCTCGACTCTAGCAGTATCTGGCGGCCATGGCAGCCATACGCTTGGTCAGTGTTGCGCGACCAAAGGAGCGTTGCATCACGCGCGTGTGTTTTTTCGACCTCAGCGCTGGGCTGTGGGGTCAGTCGGGGGCGTGAGGGCGCCCCCGCTATGCTGGGCTCAGCCAGCTTGCGGCAGGCCCAGGCTCTGGCCCATCTGCACAACACTGCCAGCGCCCAGTTGTTCGGCCCAGCACACCTGCTCGGGGCCAAACAGCACGATGGCGGTGGAACCCAATTTGAAACGGCCCATTTCAGCGCCTTTGTCCAGTTCCACAGGCGCACGAGCGGCCTCGTCGTAACGGACGGTTTTCAGGTTGCGCTTGGGTGGAGTCACCAGGCCGGCCCAGGCCGTTTCGATGGAGGCCACGATCATCGCGCCGACCAGCACCACGGCCATGGGGCCGCGTTCGGTGTCGAACAGGCAGACCACTCGCTCGTTGCGGGCGAACAGCTCAGGCACGTTTTCCGCGGTGATCTGGTTGACCGAGAACAGCCGGCCTGGGACATAGACCATTTCACGCAGGGTGCCGGCCAGGGGCATATGCACGCGGTGATAGTCCTTGGGCGACAGGTAGATGGTGGCGAACTCGCCGCCCATAAAGGCTGCCGCGCGCTCGGTATCTCCGCCCAGCAGTTCCACCAGGCTGAAGCTGTGGCCCTTGGCCTGGAAGATGCGCCCGTGCTCGATTTTGCCCAGCTGGCTGACCGCGCCATCGGCCGGGCAGAGCACCGCGCCGGGGGTCGGGTCCAGGGGGCGAGCGCCTTCTTTCAGGGCGCGGGTGAAGAAGTCATTGAAATGCTCATAGGCCGTCGGGTCTTCGACCTGAGCCTCGCTCATATTGACCTGATACTGCTTGGCGAACCAGGTGATCAGGCGGTTCTTGAACCAGCCGGCACGGCATTCGGCAGCGCAGCCGATCAGGCGTGAGAGCAGGTGATGGGGGAGCAGGTATTGGCTGGCGATAAACAGACGCTGTTTCATGACGTGTCCTTGCATGGGAAGCGGGTCAGAGTTCGACCGGGGTGTCGGGGTGGTTGCCCCATTCGCCCCAGGAGCCGGCATAGGCTTTTACCCGTGGGTAGCCGAGAGCCTTGGCAATCAGATAGGTCAGGCCCGAGCGATGGTGGGTCTGGCAGTGGGTGATCAGTTCCTTGTCCGGGGTGAGGCCCAGCTCGCGCAGGACCTGCGCCATGTCCTGGCGGATGCGCAGGGCCCGGGTCTGATCCATGGCGGCGGTCCATTCAAAGTTGATGGCACCGGGTATGTGTCCGCCTTTTTGCGCAAGTACCTTCTCACCGCGGTATTCGGCGGGTGAGCGGGCATCCCAGATGGCCAGATCGGCGGCGCCCAGGCGGCTTTGCAGGTACTCGCGACTGGCCAGAGGTGCATCCTGCAGTTGCAGGCTGACGCTGCCCTGGGCAGGTGCCGGCACATCCTGGCTCAGAGGCATGCCTTCGGCCAGCCAGGCGTGCAAGCCACCATCCATATAGTGGTAGCGGCTATGGCCGATCATATCCAGCAGCCAGATAAAACGCCCGGCCCAGCCGCCCCCTTCATCGTCATAGACCACATAGACCGCCTCCGGGCGATGTCCCAATTCGCGGAAAAGTTGCTCCAGGTCGGCCATGGCTGGCAGCAGGCCGGGTGCTGGCGGCTGACCCAGTTGAGTGCGCTTGGGGTCGACGAAACGGGCGCCGGGGATATGGCCACTGGCGTAGCGGACGCTACTGGTCAGGTCGACCAGGATCAGTTCCGGGGCATCCAGGCGGCCGGCCAGCTGGGCGGGCTCGATCAGCAAGGGCAGGTCAGCGAAGGCATTCATGCCGGGCCTCATATGCGGTGAAAAGGGGCGATTGTAGCCCAAAGCACGCTTGCCTGCCCGGCCGTGGCGCCGCCTTGCTCGCGGCGCTAACGAGGGCGCCGGGCAAAGCTGCTCAGCGCACGCTCAATGCATTGGATGGTTTTGCCGAAAGCCTGCACCTGGGCATCGCTCAGGGCCACCCCGGCCTGATCGGCCACCACCAGCATGACCACCCGCTCGTTGCTGGCCAGCGAGCGCAGCAGCAGGTGTTCGCTGGGGAACAGGGCTTTCAGGCTACCGGGCAGCATGGCCGAGAACTGGGCGATATTGCTGGGCGTCAGACGCAGCTGTCCGGGACTGCTGAGCAGGCGCCGCAGGACCTGGCTTTGTTGCGGATCGAGGCTGAGGTTGGCGGCGGCCGGATCCAGCCCCGCTTGCTGCTGGACGATCAGGCGGCTGTGATTGCGGTCTGCCAGCAGGAGCAAATGGCGACTCATGCCGCAGGCCAGCAAGGCCTGCTTGGCGCACTGGGTCAGCTGCAGGACGTTACTGAATGGGCTCGGGTTTGCCAGCAGCTGTGCGCAGTGCTGGCGCCAGGCACTGACTTCAGCCGGTTTCGCCGCAGGGGGCGGCGGCGCCTTGAGATGACGAGCCTCCCAAGGCCAGAGCAGGGCCTGGGCCGGGTGCCAGAGGCCGCAGCAGTTCAACTGCCGGGCACTGAGTACCGCCTGCTGGTGCAGCAGTTGTTGCAACTCGGCCAGCGGCAGTTGCAGGTAGAGACCGGCCAGGCGCTCCTGGGGCACGTTGGCGAGTATCCAGGCGGCAAAATCGCTCGCCGACCGCGCCGCGCTGGACAGTTGCTCGAGACCTGAATCGGTCCCGGTGTCGGTGGGATCGCTGCCGTCG
>JBFHPI010000434.1:0-2810 GCA_041592855.1 Pseudomonas sp. | reverse complement strand
CGGGGGTAGTCCTTGCTCAGCACAAAGCTGCCGCGCTGGAAGGACGGCGGGTCGATGATGATCAGATCATAGGGGCCGTACTTGCTCAGCTTGCCCCAGGATTTGAACAGCTCATGGCCGAGAAACACCACCTTGTCTAAGTCATGCTGGTTCAGCCTGTGGTTGTCGCGCCCGCGGCTCAGGGCGGCCCTGGCCATATCCAGGTTGACCACCTGGCTGGCGCCGCCGGCGATGGCTGCCACCGAAAAGCCGCAGGTGTAGGCGAACAGGTTGAGTACGCGCTTGCCGGCGGCCTGCTGCTGTACCCATTGGCGGCCCAGGCGCATATCGAGGAACAGCCCCGTGTTCTGCTTGTGGCCCAGGTCCAGCAGGTAGTGCAGGTCATGCTCGCGGATCGGCCAGTGGTTGCGCGGCTCGCCCAGCAGCCAGTGGCTGGGGCTGTCCGCCAGGTAGCGCTGCTGCAACAGCAGGCTGTGGGCACCGCTGGCCAGCCAGGTCGGGCTCTGGGCCAGGCGCAGGAGCATCTGCTGCAGTTCGGCCAACTGATTGTCGTCCGGCTGCTTGAACAGGGTGACCAGCACGATGCCCTGCAACCAGTCCACGCTGACCTGCTCAAGGGCGGGCCAGCAGCGCCCGCGGCCGTGGAACAGGCGGCGGGTTTCCGCTGGTGCTGGGCTCAGGGCGTGCAGCAGATGCTGCTCCAGGGTGGCGAGGGCGGCGCTGTGCATGGTGGCGGCAGTATCCTTGGCGATTTGGGGCGGCAGTGTAAACCAGCCCCCCGGCGCCGGATAAAGGTTGGCTGACAAGGCCGCCCGAAAGATCGAGCCTGGCGCAGAACGCCAGCAGGTGTAGGCTGCTGGGGGCAATCCATCTGAACAGGAGCGTGGCGGTGGAACATCTGGACGTATTGATCATCGGTGCAGGCCTGTCTGGCGTGGGCGCGGCCTGTCATCTGCAGCGCCAGTGCCCGGACAAAACCTTCGCCCTGCTGGAGGGTCGCGGGGCCTTGGGGGGGACCTGGGATCTGTTTCGCTACCCGGGTATCCGCTCCGATTCGGATATGTTCACCCTGGGCTACAACTTCAAGCCCTGGAATGAGGCCAAGGCCATTGCCGATGGCCCGTCGATCCGCCGCTATATCGAGGAAACCGCACGGGAAAACGGTATCGAAAGGAAAATCCGCTACCGCCATCGGGTGCTGGCGGCCGACTGGTGCAGCTCTGCGGCCCGCTGGACCCTGCAGGTGCAGCGTGGCGACGAGCCCGAGCCGATCCAGCTGAGCTGCCAGTTTCTCCTGCTGTGTACCGGCTATTACCGCTACGAGGCCGGCTACACCCCTGAGTTCAAGGGGCGTGAGCAGTTTCAGGGTGACTTTATCCACCCACAGTTATGGCCTGAAGGCTTCGACTACGGCGGTAAAAACGTGGTGGTGATCGGCAGCGGTGCCACGGCCGTGACCCTGGTGCCGGCCATGACCGACAAGGCTCGTCATGTGACCATGCTGCAGCGTTCTCCCACCTATGTGGTGAGCCTGCCCGAGCTGGACCCACTCTCCAACTGGTTGCGCCGTTTTCTGCCGCAAACCTGGGTCTATCGCCTGGCGCGCACGCGCAATGTGGCCCTGCAACTGGTGTTCTACAAAATCTCCAAGGCCATGCCGAATCTGGTGCGCAAGGTGTTGCTTGGCCTGGCCCGGCGCCAGCTGGGGGCGGATTTCGATATGCGTCATTTCAGCCCGCGCTACCAACCCTGGGACGAGCGGGTCTGCGCCGTGCCCGATGGCGACCTGTTCCGCGTGTTGCGCCAGGGCAAGGCTTCGGTGGTTACCGAGCAGATCGATCGCTTTACCGCGACCGGTATCCGCCTGAAAAATGGTCAGGAGCTGGCGGCGGACGTGATCGTCAGTGCCACAGGCCTGGAGTTGCAGCTGTTCGGCAGCATGCAGGTGGCGGTGGACGGCGTGCCCTTCGATGCGGCCAAGAGCATGGGCTATCGCGGCATCATGCTGCGCGATCTGCCCAACGCCGCCGTGGTGCTGGGCTACACCAATGCCAGCTGGACCCTCAAGGCGGATCTGTCCAGTGAGTACTTCTGCCGGCTGATCCGGCATATGGACGCTATCGGCATGCGCCAGTGCACCCCGCGCGATAGCCAAGGCAGCGTGCGCGAGGCGCCCTTCCTCGATCTGGCCAGCGGTTATATCCAGCGCGCCGCCGACAGAATTCCCAAACAGGGCGATCGCGCACCCTGGAAGCTATACCAGAACTACCTGCTCGACCTGGCGCTGCTGCGTTACGGCCGGCTGCAGGACGGCTACCTGCAGTTCAGCGCACCACAGCAGGCGGCAGAGGGCGCGAGCGCTGGCCTGGGGCAGACCCTGTAAGCCATTGACGACGGGCCAACAGCGCCTGTGGCTTACGCCAGCTTGGCTGGCTGGCGCTTTGGCAGAAGGCACTGGGCTACTATCCTTTGCGACATCAGTCACGGATGAAATGCCAACTCCAGCAGATTCGGCATAACACTTACTGTCTCAGGGATGAACGCCATGGAATCGGCCAAACAGGAACAGCGCACGCTGCCGGCACTGCGTGCGCACATCGACAAGCTGCTGAGCAAGGGCTGGGCGATCACCCATCGCAGCCCCCTGACCCTGCAGTCCGGGCGCAAGACCTACAGGGTTATGCATGGCATGTTGATTGGCGAAGCCACGTTTTAAGCGCTGGCAGATAAGCCGCGAAGGCCGCAGGCCCCATTTAAGGGGCCTGCGGCCTTTTTTATTGCTGTATGGCGCAACCGGAGCGCCATGAGGG
>JBFHPI010000433.1:0-2822 GCA_041592855.1 Pseudomonas sp. | reverse complement strand
CGATGATGTCCAGGCCCTGGCAGCCGCGGATGATCTCCATGGCCTGGATGGTGGTCAGGCCGCCGATTTCCGGGGTGCCGGTACCGGGTGCCCAGGCCGGATCGATGCCGTCGATGTCGAACGATAGGTACACCGGGCCGCCGCCGACCTTCTCGCGCACCTCCGCCATCAAGGGCTCCAGCGACTTGTGCCAGCACTCCTCGGCCTGCACCACGCGAAAGCCCTGCTTGCGGCTCCAGTTGAAGTCCTCGGCGGTGTAGCCCTGGGCGCGCAGGCCGATCTGCACTACGCGGTCGCAGTCCAGCAGGTCTTCCTCCACGGCGCGGCGGAAGGTGGTGCCATGGGCGATCTTCTCGCCGAACATATGGTCATTCACATCGGCATGGGCGTCGATATGCACCAGGCCGATCTTGCCGTGCTTCTTCTTCAGCGCGCGCAGGATCGGCAGGGTGATGGTGTGGTCGCCGCCCAGGGTCAGCGGTTTGATACCGAGCTCGACGATCTCGTCGTAGGCCTCTTCGATGATGCGGATGGCCTCGGCCATATTGAAGGTGTTGATCGGCACATCGCCGATATCGGCGATATTCAGCGAGTCGAAGGGGGCCGCGCCGGTGGCCATATTGTAGGGGCGGATCATCACCGACTGGGCGCGAATTTCGCGCGGGCCAAAGCGGGTGCCGGAGCGCAGCGAGGTGCCGATATCCAGCGGTACGCCGACGAAGCCGACATCCAGTTCACGTTTCTCTTCGACAGTCTGGATATGCGGCAGGCGCATCATGGTGGCGATGCCACCGAAGCGCGGCATCTCGTTGCCGCCCAGGGGCTGGTGCAGGATCTTGTCCACGGCTAGGCCTCAGCATTCTTGTGGTTATAGGAGTCGTTGGGCCGGATTGTTGGACAGGATGCCCCTGCGACAAATCGCTGCAGGCAAAAACTTAGTTCAGGAATTTCTAAACTAATAAGCGCCTCTGTAGGATGGGTTAGCCGCATAGCGGCGTAACCCATCAACTCGATCGCATGGGTATCGCTGCGCTCAACCCATCCGACGAGGAGCCCGCGCCGATGAGCCAAGCCCTGCCCGATCTCAAGCTGCTGCGCATCTTCGTCTCGGTGGTGCGTCATCAGGGTTTTGCCGCCGCGCAGCAGGAGCTGAACCTGTCCACCTCGGCCATCAGCACCTATATGAGCCAACTGGAGAGCCAGCTGGGGCTCAGCCTCTGCCACCGTGGTCGCGGCGGTTTCAGCCTGACCAGCAAGGGCGAGCTGTTCCACCAGGAGACCCTGCGCCTGCTCGGTGAGCTGGAAGGTTTCGAGCGCTACTCGGCGGCGCTCAAGGGCGAGCTGCGTGGCACCCTCAACCTCGGCGTGCTGGATTCCACGGTAAGCGACCCGGCCCTGCCCCTGGCCGAGGTGATCGGGGCCTATAGCCAGGAGCATCCGGCGGTGCACCTGCACCTGTCGGTGGCCAGCCCCTACGAGCTGCAACTGGCGGTGCTGGATAACCGCCTGGATCTGGCCATCGGTGCGTTCTCCACGCGCATGAACGGCCTGGTCTATCAGCCGCTGTACCGTGAACAGCACTGGCTGTATTGCAGTGAGCGGCATTCGCTGTTTACCGAGCGGCGTGTCCCCGAGGAAGTGGTTGCCCAGCAGCGCATGGTCGGCCGTGGCTACTGGAGCCAGGCGGAACTGGCCCGGCATGGCTTCAAGCACAGCGCGGCGACCGTGGAGTCGATGGAGGCGCAACTGATCCTGGTGCTGTCCGGCGCTTATATCGGCTACCTGCCGGAGCATTACGCGCAGCCCTGGGTCGAGCAGGGTCGGCTCAAGGTGCTGTTGCCGGCGACCTTCGGCTACCAGGCCCCCTTCTCCCTGATCCTGCGCCGTGGCCGTTCGCGGGAGCCGCTGATCCAGACCTTCCGCGATCTGCTTAAGGCTCAGCTTAATTCGGGCTAAGCGGTTTGCGCGGCGCGCACTTCGTAGGGTGCGCTGTGCGCACCAATTGATCTAAGTCCGCGTTGTTCGAGGTGCGCATGGCGCACCCTACGGAGTCTTGATTAACCTGGGGGCGGCGAAATAGCTTTCGACCGACTCGCCGGTATTGTCGCTGTCGGCGGCAAACACCACGGCGAGAATCCTGCGGGGCGCGCGGCCAAAGGCGGCAATGGCGTCTGCGCGCAGATCCCGCGACTCTTCCAGCCACTGCCCCAGTGGCGCCTCAGGCCCGCGCAGCACGCGCATTTCCACCGTTTCGGTATAGGCGCTGCGGGCGTGTGTGCCGGGGGCGGCGCGATTGTCCCAGACGTAGCTCAGGGTCGCCGCCGGCAGGTCGGGATCGAAGAAGGTGCGGGCCAGGCGCAGCTTCTGCCGGGTGACAAAACTCAGGGAGTCCAGCGGGTAATCCAGCAGCACGTAGACTCGCGCGGCATAGTCGTCGCCCTCGCGGGTGGCAAAGCGCGCCTGCTCCAGCCGGTGCTCGATGCGCCACTGCCAGCTTAGTTGCCAGGACTGATCGCCGGGCAGATCCAGGGGATGCAGCAGGCCGCCCGCAGCGGCATCGGCCTGGATGCGCAGCACCTGCCGACCGTCCTGCTCGACCAGGGTGCGCACGGAGGGCTTGAGCTTGGGGATATCCGCCAGCTTCCAGGGCGCCGACCACTCGCCCTTGGGCGGGTCGGCGGTCCAGGGCGTCAGTTGATTCTCGGCCTGAGCCAGCGGTGTCAGCACCAGCAGGGCCAGCAGTAACATGCGCATCAGCTTCGGCGCCAGCGATGAAAACGCTCGACCAGCCGCAGCAGGCCTTGCGGTGCATGGGCCCGCTT
>JBFHPI010000432.1:0-2832 GCA_041592855.1 Pseudomonas sp. | reverse complement strand
TTCCTTGTCGGCCAAAGCAAAAGGCCCCGGTCCATGGGATCGGGGCCTTTTGCTGTTACCAGGGGGCGCGGGCAAGCGCCTATTCGCGCAGATCAACCGCCGGCGCAGCATCACCGTCGAACAGCTGCACGGGATTGAGCGGCAGCACGCCGGGGCGGTAATCGCTGCGGCTATTGCCGAGCACGCGGATATCGCTGTACTTGCGCCCGGACAGGGCGGCCAGACCGGCGCCGTCGCGCACCACCGTGGGGCGCAGGAACACCATCAGGTTGCGCTTGATCCGGGTTTCCTTGCTGGAGCGGAACAGCCGGCCCAGCACCGGGATATCCCCCAGCAGCGGCACCTTGGAGTCGGCCTGGGTCACGTCGTCCTGGATCAGCCCGCCGAGCACAATCACCTGGCCGTCTTCGGCGAGGATGGTGCTCTTGATCGAACGTTTGTTGGTGATCAGGTCCACCGCGTTGACCCCCTGGCTGGTGGGGGCAATGGAGGAAATCTCCTGCTCGATTTCCAGGCGCAGGCTAGCACCCTCGTTGATATGCGGGGTGACCTTGAGGGTCACGCCGATATCCTGGCGTTCAATGGTGGTAAAGGGGTTGTCCGCCCCCGAGGCGCTGGTGGTAAAGGAGCCGGTCTGGAAGGGTACGTTCTGCCCGACCAGGATTTCCGCCTTCTGGTGGTCCAGGGTCAGCAGGCTCGGGGTGGACAACAGATTGCTCTTGCTGTTGGCCGACAGGGCGGTGATCAGCACGCCGAAGTCGTCGGTGCCCAGGCCGATAATGGCGCCGTCCGGCAGATTGCCCAGGGTGCTGTTCGCCGTGCCCGCACGCCGATCCTGGATCGCCTGTAGTACCCGACCGACTGCCAGGCCCGTGCCGCTGAAGTTGGTGCCGCCGATGCCGCCGCTGTCGCCGCGGGCATCCACCGCCCACTGCACGCCCAGGGCATCGCTGATATCGCCGGAGACTTCGACGATGGCGGCTTCTACCATGACCTGGGCGCGCGGCACATCGAGCTGGCGCACGATATCTTCCAGGGTCGCCACCACATCCGGCTCGGCCAGCAGCACCAGGGCGTTGAGGCTCTCGTCGGCGCGGATCAGGATATTCTGCGGCTTGCCGCCACCTTCGCCAGCGCCTTCGGGTTTGAGCTTCTCGGAAATCTCGCCGAGGGTTTCGGCCAGACTCTTGGCATCGCCATGGCGCAGGCGAATCACCCGGGTATTGGCCGAGCGGCTGGCCGGGGTGTCCAGAGACTGGGCCAGGGCCAGCAGACGGCTGCGGGCGGCGGCCGGGCCGAGGATGATCAGGCGGTTGCTGCGCCCATCGGCAATCACCTGGGTGCCCGAGGCACCCTTGGCCTGGCCGCGATCGGCGGCATTGCGCAGCACTTCGGCGGTGTCCATGACCCAGGCGTGCTGCAGGTCGAGCACGCTGTAGTCGTTGCCGCCTTTCTGATCGAGCTGGCGCAGCAGGTCTTCGATGCGCTGAATATTGGCCGAGCGGTCACTGATGATGATGGCGTTGGCCGAGGTCACCGCCGCCAGATGGCCGTATTGCGGCACCAGCGGGCGGATCAGCGGGATCAGCTCGGTGGCCGAGCCGTGCTGCACCTGAATCAGCCGGGTTTCCAGGCGGTCCGGCGCGGCGCGACCGCTGTCCGCCTCGGCCTTGGCTTCGGCATTGGGCACGATGCGCGCTTGCTCGCCCTGGGTGATCACGCTGAAACCGTGGGTGGCCATCACCGAGAGAAACAGCTGATAGACCTCACTGAGGCTCAGTGGCGTGCTCGACACCACGCTGACCTGGCCCTTGACCCGCGGGTCGACGATAAAGGTCTGGCCGCTGATCTGCGCCACCTGGTCGATAAACTCGCGGATATCGGCGCCCTTGAGGTTGATGGTCCAGCTGTCCTGCTGCTGATTGACGGCGGGCGAGTTGGCGCTGCCGACTGCCAGGGCGGGCAGGGGAGCAAGACTCAGGCCGGCGGCCAGCAGGGCAAGGGTAAGGCGGGAGAGAGTCGGCATCATGGGATCAGGGGTTTTCCGTGGGCTGAGCCTCGGGCTCGTTATCGTTGGGCAGGGCGCCGGAAACCTGCATCTGCTCGCGCAGGGCCTCCATGCGTTCACGCAGTTGCGTCATGTTGTCGTCTTCCAGGGCGCGCAGCTGCTCCAGGTTATCGGCCTGCGAGCTGGCGGCTAGGCCGCTGTCGGCACTGTTTGTCTGCGGAAAGCTCAGGCTCTCGCGCCGGCCATTGCGCAGCAGCTGCACATGGTCGGCCGCTACCGCGTGCAGGCGCACGCCACTGCTGATTTCTTCATCGATCAGGTAGCGCCGGGCACTGCTGCCGTCGCTGCGGATAATCGCGCTGGAACGGGCCGGGTCGGCATGCACAAAGCTGCCCAGCAGGGTCAGGCGCAGGCTGGTGGCCGGTGCCGGGGCGTCGCCGCCGGCCTGGCTGGCACCAAATAGCTGGCCGAGCTGCGGGTCGAGGGCGCGGCTATGGGGGCGGCTGCTCTCGCTGCTGGTCACTGTGACGGGCTCGCGCAGCAGGCGCAGCCAGTGCGCAGTCTGCCAGGCCAGGCTGACACTCATGGCCAGGATCAGGGCGATAGCAAGCAGGGCCGGGGCATGCTGGCGTAGACGAGAAGGGATTGCCGAAAGGGGCAAGGGCGACACTCCAGGGCTTTTTATTATGTGGTGCTGGTTATGTGGCGTGGTTCGCGCGCTGATCATAGACAGCTTTGCCGCGTTTGACAGCCCCCTGTCGGGGTAGTGTGCCCGGCTGCTCAATATGCTAAAGATAGCGCCCTGTTTGCGCTCTACCTTGGGC